>JAJAZB010000064.1 GCA_026785975.1 Cytophagaceae bacterium
GGTAATCCAGGTTTCTGAGTCACCCCTCTCCACCGGAGAGGGGCCGGGGGTGAGGCTCCAGGCACCTTGAGCGAAAGTCCTAAATTGATCAGAACAAGTTTTTCCTCTGAAACCTAAATTTTTAGTTGCTTTTCAAAAAACTACTTATCTTTCCAGCACACTTCATTTTCCTGCGGAAATCGGACTTTTTTTTACTGCCCAACCTGTCTTTTTTCTATGACCCGGTTCCACGTTTTCCCGGTTTTGCTGAGTGTGCTGGCCGCCTCGTTGGCTACTGCCCAAACCCGCCCCACCACCGACCCCTGGACTGACGCACAGGAATTTGTCCGAGAGGGGGATTACGCCAAAGCATTGCCCTTGCTGCAACGCGTGGTCACTGCCGACACTGCCAACGTAAATGCGGGTCTGCAACTCGCTTACGCCCACCAGAAAATGGGCACCTGGGCCGCTGCCAAGCGCCAGTACGAAAGCCTGTTGCTGCGTCGCCCCAACTTAGCCGAATCCCTCAACCAGATGGCCGTGATATCCGAACGGGAGGCCAACTACGCCCGGGCGCTGGGTTTTTACCGCCGCTTGCTGGCTCAGGATACGACGGATGCGTATTTCCTGAAACAGGTAGGATCGCAACACAGTCGACTGAATCAGTCTAACGCCGCCATTCCGTATTATCGGCGGGCGCTGAAACAGGCCCCGGAAGACCTGGAAGCCATCGGCGAACTGGCCCGGCTCTACCTCGACATCGGGGGCAAGGATAAACTGGCCCAACCGCTCATTTCGCGGGGCCTCAAACTCGACGGAAACTCCGTCCGGCTGCTCCAACTCAACAGCCGGTTGAGTTACCGCACCGCCGCGTTTCGCGACGTGGTGCGCGACATCGAGAAAACCATGGCGCTTGGCGACACCGCCAGCTACTACCAGCGGTTGCTCGGTACGGCCTACTACCAGATTGACAGCCTGAAAAAATCCATTCGCACGTTTAGCCGACTTTTAAAACTGGGCGAAGACACGGAGTCCGTTCACGCCGGGCTGGGTACTGCTCATTTGCTGGACCTGAAGCCAATCCCGAACGATTCAGTTGGGAAAATATTCAGGTTGTCGGAAGCTCACTACCATTTTCGAAAAGCGATTGAACTGGCATCCACTAACGTTCCAGATTATCAAATGAGCCTCGCGGACGCTATGGAAAAAGACCACTACCCACTTGACGCCATCATTAAAATTCATCGGGAAGTTTATGAAAAGTACCGCCGCCCAAAAGCACTTTATCGCTTAGGCCAGTTGCAAGAAAAAAAGAAAGATTACGAACTGGCGGCCATTTACTACAAAGAAATGGTGGAGAATTGCCTGAACCCCAATCGCCGTAAAACCAACCAGGATTGTCTGTTCATTGATCTGGCTCAGGCTCGATTGCTGGCGCTCAAAAAAATGCCGGGCAAAGGCAAACCGGCACCAACCGCCGGAGTACCCGTGGCCAAAGACACGGCCACGGCAGTGCCCGATACCAGCAATCGGGACGAAAAATAAGCGGGTTTCCGGCGCGAACATTCACCGCCAATCCCGCACGTCGTCGAGTGGGAAAATGGGCCGGGGAATGCGCTCGTAACCAATTCCAAATACGTCGATCAACGTCACACCCGGTGTCATCACGTTGAGGGTCAATCGGTTGTAGGGCAGGAAAAAATACCGGAACGGAAAGATATTCTTGACCACCACCGCATCGGCCCGCCACAGATTCAGACCGAGTTGCGTAAAAAACTCTGGACGAAATACCGGATTGGCGCGTTCCGTCACGATAACGTGCGTACCCGCCCGACGCAAAACGACTACCCGGCCTGTCTCCTTCAAAATGGGTCCTGACTGACTGATTTGATGGTGACTCACCACAATTCCTTCAAACGGCAGCGGCGAATTGAAGCGTTTTTCCAACCGCCCGCCCAGCGTTCCCTTCCAGGTTGTTCCCGGTGCCAACTCGTACAGTTCGTTCACAGCACTTTCATCCCGGATTGGAATATACGTAATCAGATCAGGGGCTTGTTCCGAGAGGGTTTTGAGCAGGTGGGTATTCTCGCCGGGCGCTCCGGCGGCCACGGCGTCGGAGGCGTCGCAAAATACGGCCGTGCCCGTGCGGGTTCGCCAGCGATGCCGCCGCAACCGGGCCAAAGCCGTTTCCGGCGTATCCGGTTCGGGGTGGCGATGGTGGCGGACCGCCCAGTTAATGTCTGCCAGCTCATCGGCCAGTCGTTCGGCCAGGGCGCGGTCGTTGTCGGTTGTCACCACCACGCTCCAACCCAGTTCGGGGTCATCGAGCCAGATGTGGACCATCAGCGTCGCCACGGCCAGCACACCAGGTTGCCGCTCCATTTGCGCCATGCGCCGGAAAATCCCCCGCATTGGCGCGAGGAAATCGATGTTGTACCCACCGCCCTTGAGCAGCGGCAATTTGCGCCAGGCCATCACCGGTTTGACCCGACCGTGTACCGTGTCGAACAATAATTTGGCGGCCCGAAACCCCAACCGAACGTGGTCGCGGTGCGGATTGGTGTGGTAAGCCAGCACGAAGGTCGCGTTGTCGGCCATTCGCCGGGTCAGGTTCGCGTGTAAATCGAGCGAAACGCCGATGGGTATTTCTGGCCCAATCCGCTGCCGTAACCAGGCCAGCAATTCGCCTTCGGCATCCGTGATGCCACCCTCCACGGCCATTGCCCCGTGCAACGATAGGTAGAGACCCGCCGCATCAGGATGTTGGCGAAGGGCATTTTCGATAACGTCCAGAAAATGTGTCCAGGTTTCTAACGTCAGCGGTCCACCCGACGTCGCCCAGGCGCTAAACACGGGTACGACCTCGATGTCTGACTTGCCGTAGCGGTCGTAGGCATCATAAAATCCCCGCAACTGGTACCGGGTGCGCCGGGCTACCGGCTCAATTTCTTCGCTGTACAACAGGATCAGATTGCCAAAATCGGCGATTGTAGTTTGCAATGGCGAGAAGGAATTGGTCTCTTGCTGTAATTCGATGAAAAGAATTTTCTTTCTCGCCATTTGGGATTTTTGAGTTCAAGAGAAGAGAAATCAAGACTTTTTCGCCAAAAACCTGGAATTCAGGAAACGCTTAGTTTTCAAATCGACAAAAATTAGGCGTAAAACGGCTTTTTCTGGAACATCGCCCGCTAATTTGCCTTAGAAAATCCTCAAAAGTTTTTTAAATTTTTTTAGCTCCGTTTTAAAACCTGTTTTCGTTCAAATCTCCATTTCCACTGAAATGTCAGTTCAAATTAAACTTTTCACCGTCTTATTTATCTTTTTCTGCGCCAAATTTTATTTGTTTCCCAACCTCCTATCTTTCCTGGCTTAGCGCTAACGTTTTGATTATCTGACTATTTTGTACCTATTTTGAGTTTATAGAACGGAAGTAAATCTTCTCTTTCTATTAGTCAACGTAACGAAAACGAATAGTTAACTCATGAATTTCTTCGCAACGATTTATAGTATGTCGATGCCCGGTGGGGGAACCCTCCAGGTAAGTCCTTCGGTCGCTTTTCTGTTTGTTGGTGCGGCTTTGGTTTCGATGGTGGCCGGGCTGTACTGGAACAACCGCCGCCGCGCGTGGCTGCAACACTCCGCCCTGACCCAGGGAACGGTGGTGGATGTATTCAAAAAACACGCACGCGACGACCAGAGTGGTCTGAATCCTTATTATTTCCCCAAAGTGATGTTTAACGTCAACGGGAAGCGTTTTGAAAAGCAGGCTGAAGCGGGTACTGATCGCGCCTTCCGCGTTGGGCAAACCGTCCCCGTCCGCTACAACCCGACCAATCCGACCGAGGCCGCTTTCGGGTCAACGGAAGTGCCGGTGCAGAGTCCTAATGTCTTTTTCATTGTCAGTTGCGTATGCCTCCTGTTGGGCGCGGCTGTTTTGGTGTAAACAACAAAATTTGTTGTGTGCGAAAAGTCAGGTCAGCAATTGGCCTGACTTTTTTGTTTGTTTCCTTGTCAGATTCAGGTTTTTCCCGAACTTCACCCCGTCACTTGTTCTAAAACTCAATCGCCCTTTTTTTTATGAACCATCAACACTCGTCCGAAGAAAACAAACTGTCGGGCAACGCGCTGATCGCCGTCTTCTTATTTTTGGCTACCGTCCTGTGGTTTTTCGGCGATTTGCTTACGTTCACTTTTGGCGTAATCCTGATTGGTGCCGCTTTTGCGGCGTATTACAATGCCGAACACACGCACGACGTGGGGTAATCGTTCATCTTTTTTGGCGTGACAGTTCGCAAACGTGCCCTTCCAGTTTGGAAGAGGGCACGTTTTTTTGTGGATCCCTTGCGCTTCAACCGCAGGGTATGGCGATTAAAACGCTGATGCCAACACTTTTTTAACGATTTTCAAAAATTCCTAAAAAGCCAACTTAATCAAAAAACTATCTTGTTTTAAACCTGTTTCTTCATGATTTTACTGATTTTATGATGAAGCCGTTAGTTAGCGAAAGCAATCGGTGCAATTATTGAACTTTACTCAAAAAACAGCCTGACTATGAACGCTTTAAGCGATGAAAATACTTAGTAAACGGTTTAACATTTTTAGAAAGAAAGCGTTTAATTTGGACGCAACATCAACAATTAAACGTACATCTGGTCATGGAGGCTTTTTTCATCCTTTTTTTGCTCGGTGCCATTACGCTGCTCACAGCGGGGTGGTACCGGAGTCAGTGGCGGCGGCGGTGGTTGTCTGAATCAGCATTGACGGAAGGTATTGTCGTGGAGGTGCGCAAGCAGTACGACCGGGCCGACGCAACCGGCGAAAATCCCTGGTACTTTCCCACGGTGTTGTTTTTAGCCAATGGACACTCGTTTCGGAAGCAAGCCCAATCGGGCACCGAGGAGCACCTCGAAGCGGGCGAGTGGGTGTACGTCCGCTACAATCCCCTCAATCCCCGCGAGGCGGCCTTTGGTCCCAGCGCCGCGCCGGGGGTCAGTCCGGCGGTGTTGTACGGAGCGGGTGTTCTTTGCGTCGCGTTGAGTGCTACGTTTTTGGCGTAAAAATAGGTTTGAGGGTTTAAGGCGGGGCGCGTAGCCTTTGAAAAGTTTGATGGATGTAATTTCAACCCGCGCGGCGGACCGCCTCAAACTTTTCAAAGGCTACGCGCCCCGCCTTAAAACTTCTCAAACCCTCAAACCTTGTTCTCTCCCTACCGCCTTCCCGGTCTTTTTACTCAATTCCCTAATCTTATCGCCGTCGAAAGTACCCGGCATGGCGGTGTCAGCCCGGCTCCGTTTAACACGCTCAATCTGGGCCTTTCCACGGGCGACGTTCGTAAAAATATCCTTGAAAACCGACGCCGTTTTTTCACCGGCCTGGGCATCGATCCGGCGCAGGTCGCCACGTCGCATCAGGTTCACGGGGAGCAGATTCTGTACGCCGACACCCCCGGCCACCGGCAGGGCTACGACGCGTTGATCACCAATCAGCCGGGCGTATTCGTCGCGGTGAGCATTGCGGATTGTACGCCAATTTTGGTGTACGATTCTAAAAATGGGGCTGTTGCCGCTATTCACGCGGGTTGGCGGGGCACGGTAGCGGGCATCGTCAGTAAAACGTTGCACGACATGGCGGCGCGTTTTGGCACCCAAGCGGCGGATTGTTACGCTTACGTTGGCACCTGCATCGACGAATGTGCGTTTGAAGTTGGGGCCGACGTAGCGGAGCATTTTACGGATGCTTTCAAACGGTTCGACCCGAAAAAACAGAAATTTTTCGTCGATTTGAAAGCGGCCAACCACGCCCAATTGCGGGCCTTCGGTATTCCCGACTCCCAACTTGAAATTTCCCCTTTCTCCACCGTCGGGCACAACGCGGATTACTTCTCGCACCGCCTGGAGCGCGGCCAAACTGGCCGGATGATGGCGGGAATAATTAGAATTAGGAATTACGAAATCGAAGATTCGACGAAGTCAATTACGAATTAGGAGTTGAAAGACAGCTTTTCAGGCGTCAGGGGATCGTGCAGAAAAATTGAATCTGCGACTCGTTGATTCAAATTTGAAAAGCAGGGCTAAATAGAATTCTTAATTCGTAAATGTATTGGGTCACGAGGTTGTACCCGAAACTTTGCCAAAGTTTAGAACCGGGGCGCGTAGCCTTTGGCAAAGTTGGCGCAATCTAACCAGTGAATACCCTCGTGACTCAATACACGTAATTCCTAATTCTACCTCTTCCAGCGGGTCGCAGCCTTCGATAAACGGCCTGATTTGATTAACTTTGTTAGGTACTCAAAACCGAATTGGAAGGTGGAATTGGTTTTAAAATTCCTAATTCCTAATTGACTTCGTCGAATCTTCGATTTCGTAATTCCTAATTGAAACGCTATTCCTAATTGAACTTGGCACGCCCTTCCACGAGTACCGCCCCCAAACCGGCGGCAAAAGATACCCCACTCAACCGCCAGTACAACCAGATTAAAGCCAAATATCCCGGTGCCCTGCTCCTGTTTCGGGTGGGGGATTTCTACGAAACGTTTGGCGACGACGCCGTCAAAGCCAGCCGGATCCTGGGCATTACGCTCACCAAACGGCACAACGGCGGCGCCGAAGACACGCCCCTGGCCGGTTTTCCCCACCATTCGCTCGATACGTATTTGCCCAAATTGGTGCGGGCGGGTGAGCGCGTGGCCATCTGCGACCAGTTGGAAGACCCCGCCACGGCCAAAGGCATCGTGCGCCGGGGTGTCACCGAGTTGGTGACGCCGGGGATTTCGTTCAACGACAACGTTCTCGATGTTCGGCGCAACAACTACCTCGCCGCTGTACACCTTCAGAAAGATGAAATTGGCATTGCCCTGCTCGATGCCTCAACGGGCGAGTTTCTGACGACGCAGGGCAGCACGGCCTACATCGAAAAGTTGCTGCAAAGTTTCAGCCCGGCGGAGGTCTTGTTTTGCAAAAAAGACCGCGCCGAGTTTCTGGGAGCCTTTGGCGATAAATTCAATACCTACGGCCTCGAAGACTGGGTTTTCCGGCACGACACGGCCTATCCGTTGTTGACCAATCACTTCAAAACCGCTTCCCTCAAAGGATTTGGGGTGGAAAACCTCTCGGCGGGCATCGTGGCGGCGGGCGTCATTCTGCACTACCTCAACGAGACCGAACACCGGCAGATGGGGCACATCGTCCGGCTGATGCGGTTGGAAGAAGATCGCTACGTTTGGCTCGATAAGTTTACGATTCGTAATCTCGAACTGGTTTCTTCGCCGAATGAAAACGGCGTACCCCTCATCCAGATTCTCGACCAAACCACCACGCCGATGGGCGCGCGCCTGCTGCGCAAGTGGCTCGTGTTGCCGCTCAAAGACCGTAAGCCCATCGAGGAACGCCTCGACACCGTTCAGTTTTTCATCGACAATCCCGAACTCGCCGAGGCCATCGAACAGCACCTCAAGCCCATTGGCGACCTGGAGCGGCTCATTTCGAAGGTGGCCGTGCGGCGCATCAATCCGCGCGAACTGTTGCACTTGAAAAAAGCCCTGAGTCAGGTGGTTCCGATCCGGCAGGCGCTACTCGGACAATTGCTGGCGAGCGAAGCGCCGGTTGACCGGCCGGTGGCCGAAGAGAATGGGCAGGGCGTGTCGGCGGAAGTGGAAGTTCGCGCCACCAAGTCGGCCGTCAGCAACGTGCTGCGGCGTTACGCCGAGCAACTCAACGCCTGCGAATCGTTGGTCGAACGTATCGAAAACACCCTCCGCGACGATCCGCCCCTGCTGACCAACCAGGGCAACATGATAAAAAGCGGCATCAGTCCCGAACTCGACCGGCTGCACCAATTGGCTTTCTCGGGCAAGGATTTTTTGATCGACCTGCAAAACCGGGAGATTCAGCGCACGGGGATTACCTCGCTCAAAGTGGCCTACAACAAGGTTTTTGGGTACTACCTCGAAGTGACCCACGCCCACAAAACCCGCGTACCCGACGATTGGCTCCGCAAACAAACGTTGGTGAACGCCGAGCGCTACATCACGCCCGAACTGAAGGAATACGAAGACCAGATTTTGTCGGCGGAAGAAAAGATTTTTTCCATTGAAAGTAACTTTTTCAATGATCTCGTGCTGGCGGCGGCGGAATACGTGCAACCCATTCAGCAAAACGCCCGCGTGTTGGCGATTCTCGACGCGCTGGCCAGTTTTGCCCGGGTGGCCCGCCGCCAAAACTACGTTCGCCCGACCCTCCGCGACGACGGGGTACTCGACATTCGCGACGGGCGGCACCCGGTGATCGAACAGCAACTGCCGCCGGGCGAACCCTACATTCCCAATGATATTTATCTCGACAACGACAGCCAGCAAATCATCATCATCACCGGCCCCAACATGGCGGGTAAATCGGCCTTGCTGCGGCAAACGGCACTGATTGTGCTCATGGCGCAGATGGGCAGTTTTGTGCCCGCAAGCGCGGCGGAGATCGGGCTGGTCGATAAGATATTTACCCGCGTGGGGGCTTCCGACAACCTGAGCCGGGGCGAGAGTACGTTTATGGTCGAAATGATTGAAACGGCCTCGATTCTCAACAACCTCAGCAACCGCAGCCTGGTGCTGATGGACGAAATCGGGCGCGGCACCAGTACCTACGACGGCGTGAGCATCGCCTGGAGCATCACCGAATACCTGCACCAATTGCCCGATGCGCGGCCCCGAACGCTTTTTGCCACGCACTACCACGAGTTAAACCAACTGGCCGACGAATTTCCCCGGATCAAAAACTTCAACGTATCGGTGAAAGAAGCGGGAAACCGGGTGATTTTCATGCGGAAACTCAAGCCGGGCGGTTCGGAGCACAGTTTTGGTATTCACGTAGCGCAGATGGCGGGTATGCCACCAACGGTGGTGCAACGGGCGGGCGAGATTCTGATCCACCTTGAAAAAGATCATTTGAACGATGGCACCCGGAACGAACGTCCGCAGGAGCGCCTGCGCGACGTGCCTAAATCGGTGCAGGCGACGCTTTTTGAAGCCGATCCGCGCCTCAACCAACTTCGGGATTCACTGACTAAACTCGACATCAATACGCTGACGCCGATTGAAGCCCTGCTGAAACTGAACGATTTAAAACGATTGGTCAGTGAAAGTTGAAAGTTGAAAGTACTGAGTCCTCAACTTTCAACTTTCAATTCTCAACTTACTTCATTGCCAACGTCCGGCTGGGCGTGGAGAGGTCGAAGGTCTTGGTAAACTTCTCGGTTTTGCTGCTCACCTCAACGGTGTATTGTCCGTCGGGCAAGGCACTCAGGTCGAGCGAGAGTGCTTTGCACATTTCGTTTTTCCACATGACTTCTTCAAACAAGGTCGTACCGTCCCCGTCTTTCAGGGCCACTTGTAGAACAGCGTGGTCTTTTTTACTAATCATCACGCGCAGTTTGAGGGGATTGATCGCCCGGAACGCGTTGACAGCAAACGACGTCGGTTGGTTTTGCGCCGTAGCGGGTTCATCGGCCCGGACGGCCAAAGGCGCAATCAACGAGGTGGTAAACACGGCAGCGGCAAGGGCGAGGGCTTTGAAATTGGTTTTCATGGTTGTTAATTTTAAAGAGTTGATTGATTTTTTAAGTTGTTCAATTCAGCGCGTTTGGTTGGTTAGTGGCTGATTGATGGGTCAAAATTGTAGGTTGACCCAGTACTTTGCAATACAAACTACCTTGAATGGCACAATACTGTTTTCAACGGTAGAAATCCTGGATGAAAGCCAACTTTAGCGGTTTGCTTTGTATCTTGAGCACCCGAAAACAGGATCGCCGGAGAGCAGGCTATAATCGCTTCCTCGGGCAGTTGCTTATTGAGCACTCCTTGTTTTTTTTAAAAGACCGGTCAGGGCGGATCAAAACGAGGGGTTCCCGAAACAGCCCGCTGCCCCGGATGGTACACTATTTGTACAGTCGTGAGGGTACCTCTCACAAGGAAATAATTAGTTCAGGATCAGAAAGTTTGTTTGAAAAGTCCGGGTTGTATGTGGCTCTGTCCAGCAGCAACGTCGTTTACATGAAACAGTTTTTCGCGCTTTCATTAATCAGTGTTTTATTCATTTTGCGCGTCGGTGCGCAGACGCCCGCCGTGACCTTTACGCAACTTCCCAATCACCTGCAACTTTACCCGCGCACGGCTCAGAACACCGCAGACGTGCCCGTTGCCGGCTTTATTTCATCCCCTGGCTACAGTAAAATTTCCCTGCGGGTCTTTCGCAACAATCAGCCGTTTGCTTACCGGAGCCAGGCGCTGGCCTACACCAACAACCAGGCGGTCTTTTCGTTGAATGCGACCTTACGGGCGGAGTTGGCCGAGTACAGCTTCGAGGTTTTTGCAGTTGAAACCGCAGGCGACTCGGTGCGGCTGGCTCGTCGCGACAGCGTCGTGTGCGGCGATGCGTTTGTGATTATGGGGCAATCCAACGCAATAACGATTGGTTCGGCGGTTGAGGAGTACACGTACCGAAGTGAATTTTCCCGAAGTTTTGGCTCCCAAAACGTAACCAGCCGCTCCTCAGACACCCTCTGGACGTTGTCGGAACGCAACGGCGCGCTTGTGGGGGTATGGGGGATGGAACTCCAACGGTTGATTACCCAGACGTACCAGGTGCCGGTTTGCATCATCAATGGCGGCGTGGGTGGTACGCCCATTGATTTTCATTACCGCAATGAAGCCAATCCGACCGATCTGAATACGGCCTACGGACGGGTACTCTATCGAACCCAAAAGGCCGGGCTGACGCCAGCGGTCAGGGCTATTTTCTGGCGGCAGGGGGAGGCCGAGGGCTATTTTAACCGGCCAGGGTACAACGCTCTTTTCGATCCGATCTACCAGGCCTGGAATAAGGACTACGCGGGGCTTCAATGGATTTACCTGTTTCAAAACAACATTATCGACGGCCCCTCGCAAACAGCGGGTGAAGTGCTCGAATTTCAGCGGCGCAGTGCCAGCCTGTACCCAAAAGTCGTGAATCTGGCCACGGTGGGCACGCTGGGCTACGATGGCGTTCACTACAACGCGGTGGGGTACATTCAGACGGCCCGCCAGGTATTCCGGCTGGTTGGGCGCGACTTCTACGGCTCCACGGATACGCTCCAAATCACGTCGCCTAATTTGGTGAAAGCCTTTTTCACAACCCCCGAGCGAAAGGAAATCCGACTGATTTTTGGGGTTGGGCAATCCTTGCGCTGGCAGTCGGATTCAACCCTGCGCACCCAATCCGGCACCGCGTACACCCGCCGGATGATTGATTTCATTTATCTCGACGACGTTCCCGGCCTCGTCCGTCAGGGTGAAGCCAGCGGCAATATCGTCACCCTGACTCTGGATAAGTCAAGCACGGCGCAACGCATCAATTACTTGCCGGGGGCTTTCAAAGATGAATTTTCAGGTTTTTACGACGGGCCGCATATTCGCAATAGCCGGGCTTTGGCGGCCTTCGCTTTTCATCAGGTTTCACTGGCCGACGGACTGCCAGTACCGGATTTATCGGCCACTGCCGATAGTACAAACCGCATCCGGTTGGCCTGGGTAACCACTGGACCGAACCCCGTTGGCGGTTATCAACTGGAGCGCTCGGACAACCTGGGGGCAACTTTTCGATTGTTGGCTACCCTGCCCGCTACGGCCAACTCGTACACCGATACCCAAAATCTGTTGCGGGGCCATCGCTACCAGTACCGGATGAAAAGCGTCAGTGCCGCTTCGGAATCGCCCTACGATGGGGCGGAGGCCACCACGGACGGGCTTCAGGTACTGACTTTTTACGCCAAACCCGTTTCGCCCACCGCCATCCAATTGGGCTGGAGTTCCACCCAGGGAGCACCCGGTTTTACCCACTCCATCCTGGAACGCTCCACGCAACCCGTCACAGGTTTTCAACCCGTGGCCCGGCTCGATGCCCCGGTTACGCTTTACGTGGATTCGACCCTCCTACCCAACACCCAATATTACTACCGGGTGCGCACCGTCCGGGAAACGACGGAATCGTCGCCCGCAACGGCCAATGCGCGCACGCTGACGGTTACCTCGCTGTCGCCACCGATGACGGGTGAACTGGCAATGTTTCCAAATCCGGCCCATGAACGAGTGGTCATCAGGCTTCGCGGTAACGCCCCGGCCAAACGCATTCAGTTGATGGACGTTACGGGCAAAACAGTCTTGAAAAAAAACAGTGCGGGTTCGGAGGTTTTGCTGGAATGGACTTCGCTGCCCGCTGGTTTGTACCTGCTGCGCGTGGAGACCGATACGGCGGTGTTTACCCAAAAATTAGTCATCGAGTGATTCGGGCCTGCGTCCCTCCTTTGAAATTGTTGCCCGCTACCTCCGGCGGTCCATCGCATTTGTCCCTACTTTTGCCGAATAACCCAACCGAATTCCCATGGAATACCGCATTGAAAAAGACACCATGGGCGACGTGCAAGTGCCCGCGCACGTGTACTGGGGCGCACAAACCCAGCGTAGCATCGAGAATTTCAAGATCGCGCAGGACATCAACCGGATGCCCCGCGAAATCATCCGGGCTTTTGCCTACCTCAAAAAAGCCGCCGCCCTCACCAACCTTGACGCGGGGATTTTGCCGCCGGAAAAAGCCACGCTCATCGGACAGGTGTGCGACGAAATCCTCTCGGGGCGTCTCGACGAGCAGTTTCCGTTGGTCGTTTGGCAAACGGGTTCGGGTACGCAGTCCAACATGAATGTCAACGAAGTCATTGCCTACCGGGGGCACGTCCTCCAGGGCGGTGCGCTGACCGACAAGCAGAAAACCCTTCATCCCAACGACGACGTCAACAAGTCGCAATCGAGCAACGACACCTTTCCGACGGCCATGCACATCGCCGCCTACCAGACGTTGATGGAAGTGACCGTTCCGGGCATCATCAAACTCCGCAACACCTTGAAGGCGAAGTCGGAGGCGTTCAAAAATATCGTAAAAATCGGCCGGACGCACTTCATGGACGCCACGCCGCTGACGTTGGGGCAGGAGTTTTCGGGCTACGTGTCCCAACTTGACCACGGCCTGCGGGCGATTCACAATTCGTTGGCGCACCTGAGCGAACTGGCCTTGGGCGGCACGGCGGTCGGCACGGGCATCAACACCCCGCCGGGCTACCCCGAAGCCGTCGCGAAGTGGATCGCCGAACTGACCGAATTGCCTTTCGTGACCGCCGAAAACAAGTTTGAAGCCCTGGCCGCCCACGACGCCATCGTGGAAGCCCACGGGGCGCTGAAAACCGTGGCGGTCAGTTTGATGAAAATTGGCAACGACATCCGAATGCTCTCCTCGGGACCCCGGGCGGGTATTGGCGAAATCCAGATTCCTGACAACGAACCGGGCAGCAGCATTATGCCGGGCAAGGTGAATCCGACGCAGTGCGAAGCCATGACGATGGTCGCCGCCCAGGTGATGGGCAACGACGTCGCCATCAATTTTGGCGGCGCGATGGGCCATTTCGAACTCAACGTCTTCAAGCCCGTCATGATTTACAACTTCCTGCACTCGGCCCGGCTCATCGGCGACGTGTGCGTGTCGTTCAACGATAAATGCGCCGAGGGCATCGAACCCATCCAGGCCAACATCACGAAGCACGTCAATAATTCGCTGATGCTGGTGACGGCCCTCAACACCAAAATTGGCTACTACAAAGCCGCCGAAATCGCCCAAACCGCCCATAAAAATGGTTCGACGTTGAAAGAAACCGCCGTGGCTCTGGGCTACGTGACGCCTGAGGAATTTGACGAATGGGTGAAACCGGAGGAGATGGTGGGCGAGCCGTCGATACGGGAGATGAAGTAGGCGGGTTCTTTTTGGGGGAGGAGTAAAAAAGCTCAGTGCGATTGAGTAAAAAGTTTTAGCCCGTTCCACTGCCCGTAGCCCGTCCTGGCGAACTTGTTTCGGCAGGACGGGCTACTGAGCTTTTGAGCCGCTGGCTCGGCTTCGGCTTGTTTGCGGGCTGCTTCGGCTTGTTAGTTGCTCGGCCAAAAGTTTCTGTTCGAGGCTGGCGGTTTTGAGTTTTTGGTTTTCGAGTACCTTTCGTAGAGTTTCTTCTTTGAGGTTCTTGGAAAAGGCCGCGCGGGATTTCCCACCGTGGCACAGATTTTTACGCTTTTTGCCCTTCAATCAATCCGGCTAAACTAACCTTTCGTTTCGTTACTACTTGCGTATCCACGCCGCCAGGTGGTTTTTTCTAACTCGCAGTGAGCACACAGAATCAACCATGATCCAATATCGCCTTGGCATTGAGCAGGTTATGAGCACCTGCGCTAAAGATTCCACCCAATTTGATGAGTTTATGCAGAATCCTGCTGAGGCGTTTCAAAAAGCCGGTATACCCATCGAAAAGCAGGGAGGTTTTAACCGCTATTTCAATAATTTATACGAAACTCAGGACTTTTCACCCATCCTGAAACACGTGCGCCATCAGGCACTTTCTATGGTCGAATCGGCCTCGGTTCGGAGCTTGATTGGCCAGATTGCCAGCTACCCCATTGCTGAGCAAATTGTAAGAATGAGCCGAAACAGCCCGGTCACGTCCAGTCAGAGTACCGAACTGAGCGAAATCCTGGCCGAGTTGACCAGGAAAGACCCGGATGAAATCATTCGCTTCATAACGAGTTTGCAACCGGTCACGAAAAAAGGCGTTGATCGGGTAGTTGCCAAATTGGATTCCTGGTGCCGGTGATGCGGTCATAGAAAGCCACGTCGTTTCAAAAACCAAAGAACTTTTCCGAAACGAATTAGGGTTGAAGGCAAAACTCCCAAGATGCCTTACACCATTCCCGCGCAAACCCGCATTGGGCACGTCCACCTAAAAGTAGCTGACCTGGACCGGGCGCTCCGGTTTTACCGGGACTTGTTGGGATTCACCGTCACGGCTCTGTACGGAAATCAGGCGGCGTTCATCTCGGCTGGCGGCTACCATCACCACATCGGCTTGAATACCTGGTACAGCAAAGACGCCCCGCCCGCGCCCGTTCGCAGTGCCGGGCTATTTCACAGCGCGATTCTTTATCCTACCCGCCAGGATTTAGCGGTCGCGTTTAAGCGCTTACTCGATGCCGACTACCCAATCACCGGTGCCTCCGATCACGGCGTATCCGAGGCGATTTACCTCAACGACCCCGACCAAAACGGCGTCGAATTGTACTGGGACCGTCCGGTGGAGCAGTGGCCCCAGCAACCCGACGGCTCGCTGGAAATGTACACCCGTCCCCTGGATTTAGACGGATTATTGGCCGAATTGGGGTAGCGAAAAACGGGGTTGGCCTGGTTATTCGCCACGAGTACGCCTTGAATGAACGGGTTTTTTTTGTAGCTTGGCTGCGTCCTACCCACCTCACCCCAATTCGACGCATGGCCTCCCAGAAAGACCTTGAATTCACCTACACCTCCATTGATAAAATCTTCCGGCTCAGTGTCGGTGAAACCGGCGACTACAGCGGCGCGATGTACAACGGTGATTTTTCGCTGACCCTCGAAGAAGCCCAGCGGCAAAAACACCAGTTTATCGCCGATAGCCTCGGCATTGGCAAAGACTCCAAAGCATTGGACATGGCCTGCGGCTGGGGACCTTTCCTGACGTATATCAAAAGCCGTGGGGCTACCGGGCGCGGCGTGACGCTTTCGAGCGGACAGGCCACCGCCTGCCGGGCCAACGGCCTGAATGTGGAGGTGAAAGATTGCCGCCTCATCACTCCCGCCGATTATGGCACGTTCGACGCCATTTCATGCATTGGAGGCATGGAGCATTTCTGCTCCATCGAGCAGTACAAGGCGGGGGACCAGGACGAGGTGTACGCCCGGTTTTTCCGTAACCTCCATGAGTTGCTGCCGACCGGGGGGCGTTTTTATATGCAGACAATGGTTTTCGCCAAAAATATGCTCCCTCTGGAGGAAATCAGCCTGGACGCGCCCAAAGATTCGGACTCTTACTCCCTGGCCTTGATGATCGCCCAGTTTCCGGGTTCGTGGCTGCCCTACGGCGCCGAGCAGGTCATTCGCAACGCCGCGCCCCACTTCAAACTTGTTTCGCAGAGCAGCGGTCGCCTCGATTACATCGAAACCATCGGGCAGTGGCGCAAACGCTTCCGGGCGTTCAACCTCCAGAAGTACGCCCTCTACGCGTCGCTCATTCCCCACTTTTTGACCAATAAAGCGTTTCGTGACCTGATCGCCGTTTTTCGGGTTAGCCCAAACCGGGTGTGTTTCGAGCGGGAAACCATGGAGCATTACCGGCTGGTGTTTGAGAAGGTTTAAGCATGAAAACCATGAAAAGATGCCCCAACTGTTCCGCCACACTGGACGAACGATTTCGGTTTTGCCCCAAATGCAGCCAACCCACGCATCTAAACCGGTTCAACCTGCCGCCGCTTTTTCACGAAATTTTTCATGCCTTCACCCACGCCGACAAGGGTGTTTTATACCTGGCCAGGCAGTTGGCTTTACGACCCGGCGCAACGGCCCGGGAGTACGTTGGGGAAACGAAAGCGGTATTTCAATCCGTTCACGTTTTTATTGCTTGTGTTGGGCTTCACCATTTTCGTTAATTCGATTTTCCATCCCTACTCCCGAGAAGTCGCTCAAACGCAGACCCGATTCGGCTGATTGAATGCCGTTTGGAAGCCGGATCAGCTACCTTGTCTTTTGACAATCAAGTGATTATCTTCGTTAAAAACTTAGAGAGCCATGAAACGCGACTGGGAAGAACTAACGGCTACGTCGTACCATGATTCCGTCACGGAAATTAAGGAAGCTTTTGAAAATCAAGAGTTTGACGAAGTGTCTGCTGGTTTGAATGCTCTACTCGAAAGTATGTCCCAGGAATTGCGGCGTACTCTGAAGAGCCAACTCGTCCGGTTGATGGAGCACATTATCAAATGGCGGATTCAACCCGGGAACCGCTCAAAAAGCTGGCAAATCAGCATCCGCGACGCCCGCAATAACCTGTTTGACATCATGGAAACCAAACCGAGTTTGAATCGCCGCCATCTGGAGGAAATTTGGGACGCTTCTTTCCTACGGGCGGTCGAAAATGCCGAGGAAGAAACGGATCTGAAAAACACCGTCGACGTTCTCTCCTGGCAGGATGTGTTTGAAACGCCGTATCGCGTGTCCAATCCATGATCTGTGTTTTGACAATCAAGGCATTAACTTCGGTAAAAAACTGAGCAGGTTATGAAACGCGACTGGGAAGAACTAACGGCTACGTCGTACCATGATTCCGTCACGGAAATTAAGGAAGCTTTTGAAAATCAAGAGTTTGAAGAGGTTTCGGCTGGGCTGAATTCTTTACTCGAAAGTATGTCCCAAGAATTACGACGTGCCCTGAAAAGCCAACTTCTGCGTTTGATGATGCACGTGGTTAAATGGAAAATTCAGCCGGATGGCCGTTCATCAGGTTGGGAATTATCCATCGTAAATGCCCGATTTCTGATTCGGGAAATTATGGAGGAAAAGCCCAGCCTAACGAGAGAAGTGATTGAAGACCAATTTTGGGATAAACTTTTTGAACAGGCTAAAAAAGAAGCCTGGGTGGAAACCAGAAGGAAAGTAAGTATTGAAAAGTTGACCTGGGAGGATGTCTTCGAAACGGAATACACGCTTGGAGAAACCGCCTGATCGCCCGGGCCGATTTTGTATTGAAGTGGTCCCGGGATTTATTCCCGGATCCGCCTCGCCTGACATCCGACAAAATAATGTGGTTATCCTGAACAAGTTTTTGAAAAATACGTTAAAATTGTACTGTTAATTTTTTAACACCACCACAAAGATGGTTGCCGTGAAACGGTCATTTCTGTTCCGCTTGTTTAACCTGCTGATGGCCCTGGTCGTTTTGACGACCAGTACCGGCTTTGGCCTGGTTGAACATTCCTGCCTGATGCGGGGCCAGACAACCCTTGCGTTCAACAAACACACCGCGCTGAAATCCTGCGCGGGTTGCCCCGAACAAAAAACACCACTCGCTCAGCACCAGGCACTTAAGAAAGGAACGTGCAGCACCGACCACGACGTGTACCAAAACGTCAGCTTCACGTCGTCGCTGGTACATCTGATGGCCAAATCGGTCAAGGCCGTGGGCGATGCGCTGATTTCTGCCTGCGTTTGGGCCGTCAATGGGTTCGTTGCGGCTGTTTTGTCGTTGCTTCAGTCGACCTCGATTTCTTCCGCCGCCGTGTCTCTTTCGGGGCGCAGTCTGCTCGCGTTTGTACAATCTTTGCTTATCTGAATCTTGATGAATAAGGAACTCAGGCTTTTCACACCGTGAAAAGCCTTGTTGGTATTGTTTATTCTTTTAGGACTTTCGCTCAAGGTGAGTAGAGCCTCACCCCCGGCCCCTCTCCGGTGGAGAGGGGAGCAAATGCAAGTTTCTGAGTTACCCCTCTCCAC
>JAJAZB010000065.1 GCA_026785975.1 Cytophagaceae bacterium
ACCCTGAAGGGTGGCCCCGCCTGCGTAGCCCCTTCTCCTCAGTGCAGTACTTTCAGGGTTTTAGCTTCCCGTTCCCCACTCACCCGCAGCAGGTACAGGCCCGCGGGCTGGCGGGCAATATCCCAACTCAAAGTCTCTTCGCTCACCGCGCTGTCGATGCCCTGCTGACGAGTGCGCTGCCCCGCCCCGTTGAAGAGTTCCACCCTTAGGGCCTGTCCTGCCGCCCCGGTGATGGTCATGCGCAAAAGCCCCTCGGTGGGGTTGGGGCTCACCCGGACTTGTAAGCCTTCGACCTCCTCGCTGGCTTCGCTGGCCAGGCGGGTATTGCCGCAGGCCCGAATGCGGAAAGCCGCACTGGGATTGGAGGTAGGCCCCCCCCCCGTGGCCACCACCCGAATTCGGTAGCCACTGCCGGCGGGCACCGAGGTCGGAATCAATACAATTTGACTGCCCGCTGGGAATTGGCCCAGGTTGGTCGTGCCGCTGGCAAAGCTGCCACTGGCGTCGGAGAGTTGTAGATTGAAAAGCGACCCAGCCGGGCAGCCACTCACACCGAAGTTGACCGTCACGGCCACCCCCGCGCAGACGGGTACGCCCGTGACGGTAGGCGTCGAGGGGAAGCTGGGGGTGCTGACGCTAAAGGCCGTACTGCTGGAACTGAGGCTGGGGTTGGAGCCGTTCACCCGGATTTTGTAGCCCGTGCCCGCCGGTGTACCCGCCGGGATGGTCAGGGTGTTGGCGCTACCCGCCGTGACCGCGTTGGGGAAGGTGTAGCCGGGGAACGTACCCGAGGCGGTACTCAACTCGGCACTGAAGGTGGCGTTGGTGGGGCAGTTGACGTTGAAATTGAGCGTCAGGGGCTGGCCCGCGCAGAGCAAGGTCGTGTTCACTGTAGCGGCCTGGGTGAAGACGGGTTGGCCGATCTCGACCGATTGGGTAGCCGAATTGCTACAGGTGGTGCCGGGGTCGGTGTAGGAATAAACCACCGAATGCGGGCCCACACTCAGGCTGGCCGGATTCAGGCTGGTCGCGGGGTTGCCATCGATGGTAAAACTACCGCCCGCTGGACTGCCCGTCAGGGTGACAGCCGCCGCGTTTTTGCAGTAACTGGCCTCCAGGCCGGTGATGCTCACCGTGGGCAGGGCGTTGACGGTCACGCTCTGCGTAGCTGAGTTGCTACAGGCATTGGCGTCGGTGTAGGCGTAGACCACCGAATGCGGGCCCACACTCAGGCTGGCCGGATTCAGGCTGGTCGCGGGGTTGCTATCGATGGTGAAACTACCGCCCGTCGGGCTACCGGTCAGGGTGACGGCCGCCGCGTTTTTGCAGTAACTCGCCGCCAGGCCGGTGATGCTCACGCTGGGCGGGGCGTTGACGCTCACCGTAGCGCTGCCGGTCATGGTGGCCGTGCAGCCCGCCGACCGGGTGGCCACGACGGTGTAGGTGCCCGCCGTGGTGAAGGTGCCGAAATTCAGGGCTGTGCCAGTGCCCGCTACCGCATTGCCCACGTTGGCGTTGTCGTTTTTCAACTGGTAGCTGATACCCGTTTCCGACCCGCTCAGGCCAATGGCCACGCCACTGCCCCCGGCGCAGTAGCCGCCCCCGCCCGTAACGGTGTAGGCCGTGGGGGTTACGCAGCAGCTACCCTGCTTTTCATAAGCACCCATGTCTGCAGGATCTGCAACAGTTAGTGCACGTGGGTTGCCTTCAATATCTGTAGCAGGTGCTCCGGTATTGGTTCCTGCGTTGATAGCCGGGGAACCGCAGATAAGGTGCAAATCGGCGGTGCTGGCAAAGGGCAAGGTGGTGGTAATCAGGTTTCCCGGCCCGGTCACATTCACGTTGTTGGTATTATCGAACAAACTGTACGTAGCCGTTGCGCTGGCATTCTGATTATCAAACGTATTACCCCCGCCAGCACCAATGTTGAGATTACCAAACAGCACGCAGTTGGTAAGGGTGGGGCTGCTGATGCCAGAAGAAGCTCCATAGTTGTACATCGCTGCGCCGAAGTAAGCTGTATTTCCCTGAAAGGAGCAGTTGGTCAGGCTAGGGCTGCTGATGCCAGAAGCTCCATAGTTGTACATCGCCCCGCCGAAGCCAGCTGTATTTCCCTGAAAGGAGCAGTTGGTCAGGCGGGGGCTGCTGATGCTAGAATTGCTGTTGACATCATTACTTCCATTGTTGTATATCGCCCCGCCGGAGGAAGAAGCCGCATTTCCCAGAAAGGAGCAGTTAGTCAGGCTGGGGCTGCAGCCACCGTTACGCCCATTGTTGAACATACCGCCCCCGGCGTTATTCGGGGAACTGCCATTGGCATTGCCGGCGGTGATGACAAAGCCATCCAGCACCGCACTGCTGGTTAGGCCCGGCGAATTGAAGATGACGTGAAAGCTGTTGTCGGTGGTGGCGTTGGTGTTGCCAATATTGCCCGAAAGAATGGTCTGGTTCGTTTGCCAGTTGCGTTGGCTGAGAGCCGTTTCGCTACTGACTCCCACAAAGCCGCCGTAGATAGCCACCCCGTTTCGCATGGCGAAACTCGCCCCCCGGTCAGTGGTGGTGGTGGGTTTATACGTCCCGGCGGCCACCCAGATTTCGGTTAGGCTGGTTGAGCAGGGGTAGGTCAAGGCGCTTTGCAGGGCCGTAAAAGCGGTGGCCCAGGTTAGCCCGTCGCCCGTGTTGGCCGTCTGGCTGGCATTCACGTACAGGCGGCTGGGTAGGGTCAAAAACTCAATGAGCACCTGCCCGCCAGCAGCATTGGCCCCGGCGGTGTTACTTTGGCTGGTGCCCGCGTTGAAGGAGCCTCCTCCACCACCACCAGCACCGCCACCACTGTATCCACCACCACCGCCACCATAGCCAGGCGCATGATTATAACCAGGAGTACCACCACCACCACCACCAGCACCGCCACCTCCACTGCCACCACCACTAAAACCAGCACCACCTGTGCCATTAAAAGCAGACCCACCAGAAGTACCAAGACCAGAAGCTAAACCGCCACTAATAGCAGAGCCGGTAGGACTATTTGCCCCATTACTACCAGCCGCACCACCACCACCACCACCACCACCACCACCTGCAACAATAAGCAAGGCTCCATTTTGTTGACTACGAACCGCAGAGCCACCACCACCCCCACCACCAACATTCATACTACCATCACCGCCGGGCGCACCGGCTACCAGTTCCAGCACCTGCCCCGCCGTTACACTAAACTCGCCAACCATAGTGGCGCCGGCACCACCATTAGTAGTAAAAATATAATTTCCGCCCCTTGCGCCTTTGGCCGTGATGCGGATCTGGTAGGGGCCACCCGTAGCCGGGGCTGTCCAGGTGGCAGGGGTGCCGTTTGTACTACTAACGGCAGCCGAGATACTAAAACTGGTACATTGGCCGTAGCTGGTCTGGCCAATCAGGCTGGTGGCGATCAGCACCATCAGAGAGCAACCGCTAAAGACAGGTCGTAAGCCCGATATACGAGCTGACGATAAAATGGATGCGTAAAAACGAGTCATGGGTAGATTGGGTTGGGTATAAAAAGTTAGTTGAAGTTAATAGGCATAGAGCCGGGTGATGTGCTGGTCTTCGATGGTGTAAATCAGGCAAAACGGACGGGTCGTGTTGGGGGGCTGGCCCACGCGTCCTTCCACAATGACGTGATAGCCCCCGGCGGGGTACACCTGCCGAACTTCGAACGCACCGGGCTGGTCGGCGTACAGTGCCGTGCGGTAGTGAGTCAGAAACCGGGCTTTTGGTTCGTCCACCTCGGCAAACTGCGTCAGGCGTCCCCGGTAGCGGACGGTTTCGGCGCACAAGCCCCCGATGGCGGGCCAGTCGCGCTGGTTGAGGTGGGCGTGGAGGGTTTTGGTCAGGCGCAGGTTGTCGGCCTGCATCCGATCGAGGTCCGAGAGGGGGCCGGGGGTGCAGGCCCAGAGCAGCCCGGTGAGGGCGGCACTGAGTAGCCAGGCCGGTCGCAGCGGAACCGGTCGTGGGGCGGGCCGGAAGTGGGCGGGTAAAGCGGAGTGCATATCAGCGGCGAAGGGGGTAGGTTTCGCTGCTGTAAAAGTGAGGGACTCCGCGAGGAAAGGCTTCTGCTATTGTGTCAAAAGCTTCGTGTATTGTGCCATTTCTTCGTGTATTGTTGCATGGAGGGATTTTTTGACGTAGAGACGCATAGCGGCGTTCCTTACTCTCAATGTTTGGCTTCCAGGTAATGCCGCTTGAGTAGGTCGTCGCCAAAGTCGTTTCCTTTCTCGCGGAGAATGGCGTGGATGTGGTTCCCGTCGTTTTGAAACCCGACGTTATCGTACTCGATCAGGAAATCGGGGGCGTTGATGATGTAGTAATGCGGCTTGTTGTTGTCGAGGCTGCCGACCCAGGCGAAATAGACTTTATCGAGGCCCGACTTCCTAATCTTGTCGAAAAGCTGGTGCGCTTTCTGGTGCTCGAAATTGTGCGTGTATTCCTGAATCAGAATCGTCAGAATCCCTTTCTGAGTTTCGTCAAAGTCCCCCGCCGAAATGCCGTAATACGACGTGATGCGTTGGCTGCTGTTGGGGTTGGTGATGATGTCTTTCGGTACGTCCTGCTTTAAAACCGCCTTTTCCCGCTGACGTTCAGAAAGGGCATTAATCAACAGAAAACCATAATCTTCTTCCTTGCTCAATATCCGTAAACCCGCATATTTCGACGATTTCACCTCCGAAGGATCCGTGCCGTAAAAAAAGGGCGACACCACCAGGGCCTGGCCCGTCACGGTGATGTTCAGGGCCAAATGATGGCCACCAAAACCGAGTCCCCACGGTTCTTTGCCCTGTGGTTTCCCCCAAACCGAGATATAAAAATTACCGTGCGCCCACTTTAAATTCTGCGTCATGGTGAGGGTTTTTTGGTCTGTTTTCCCGGCATCGAATGCCTGTTGATAAAGCGTGTTCAGGATGTCGTCCAACGCCATGATGCTCGTCGTTTTCAGGTATCCCTGCGAACTCAGCAGGGCCGTGAGCACCCGATGAAATGCCAGTCGGCTCTGGTCGGACAACGCCCCGTACTGAATACCGGCGCGGGGTACCATCCCCACGGGCAGGTTGGTCCATTTCTTTCGCAGCGTATCCTCGAACGGGTAGTTCGTCTTTTTCAATTCATCGGCGTTCAGCGTCGCCAGAAACTGAGTGACGGTCGTTTCAACGGAACGGTTAGCCTGCGCCCACACCGGGCCGGTGACCAGCAGACCGAATGCAATCAGGCCGTAGCGGAGGGGTAGTGATAGGGTCATTTTCGTTTTTATAAAGAGTTGCTCTGATAAAGAAAAAGGGTAATTTCTGAACTTCTTAGTCGCGGTCAAGTGCTAAAAGCGTTTGCAACAACACGTTGGCCCCGTTGCCAATATCGACCCCCTTCGAGAATTCTTTGGGCGAATGACTGATGCCGCCCACGCTGGGGATGAAAATCATGCCCGCCGGGGCGATTTGCGCCATTTCCTGCGAATCATGCCCGGCCCCGCTTTGCATATACCGATACGAAAAGCCCAGTGCTTTGGCCGCACCGATGATTTTATCCTGAATGGGTTTGGCCGTCAGAGCGGGCGTAACCGGCACAAAAGGCTGCCTGAAGGTGATGGTCGTTTCGGAGGCTTTGGCGATTTCCCGGGCTTTGCTTTCTACTTCGCGAAACAGCTTCCAGATTTTATCATACGACAAATCCCTGATTTCCATGCCCAGCACCACCTTTCCCGGAATGACATTGTACGCGCCCGGCTCGACCGCGATTTTGCCGACCGTCCCGACTTGCCGGCCTTCGTGGCTATTGATCACCTCATTCAGGGCGACAATCAGTTTAGCGGCTGCCAACAGCGCGTCGCGTCGTATATCCATGGGCGTGGTACCGGCATGGTTGGCCGCGCCCTCAATCGTTACTTCCCAATCTTCAATCCCGACAATCCCTTCGACCACGCCGATCTGCTGATTTTGAGTCATCAGGATGCCGCCCTGTTCGATGTGCAGTTCGATAAAGGCGGTCAAATCGCCTTTTTTTCGGACCATTTTGGGCAGGCTATCTGGGTTTCCGCCAATGGCCCGGATGCCATCGGCAATAGTCAGGCCACTTTGGGTTACCGATTTCAACGCGGTTGGGGTGATTTTGCCAATCATGGCCCCGCTGCCGACCGTACCACCTTCTTCATTGGCAAAAATGATTAGCTCCAGGGGGTGTTCGGTAACGATGTTGTTTTCATTAAGGGTCTCAACGAGTTCTAATCCGCTTATTGAACCAACGGGACCATCATAATTGCCGCCATTTGGGACTGAATCAATGTGGGAGCCGAAGGCGATGGGTTTCAGGGCTGGGTTTTTCCCTTTTCGTCGGCCAATGATATTGCCCGCGTAGTCGATGCTGACGGCAAGGCCCGCTTTTTTCATCAGCCCCATCAAGTAGGCCCGGCCTTCCTGATCGGCTTTGCTATAGGCCACCCGCGACACCCCGCCGTTGGGCAGTTCCCCGATTTTCGATAACTCAAGCAGTCGATTCTGAATCCGTTGCTGATTGATTTTCAGGTTGTTCGTCTGTACCTGAGCCATAGCCACAAACGAAGACAAGAATAGGTAAATGAGTAGGGGGTTTTTCATGGGTTTGGGTTTGGTAATACTGTGCGTGTCGCCAACTTGGCAAAGCTACTCATTCTCAAGATTTACCTTGCAAATCGAATACGAACGATTAGATTTGCAAGGATGATTTATCGTGCTGCTCAAGCTGATATAACCCAACTGCTGACCGAATTTCCGGCGGTGGGCGTGTTAGGCCCCCGGCAGGTGGGCAAAACCACGCTAGCCGAAACCATTGCCGCAGCGACCAGCCCGGATGCCCGCTATCTCGATCTGGAAAGTCCCGCCGACCAGGCCAAACTCCGCGAACCGGAGGCTTATTTCGACCTCCACAAAGGCAAACTGATTATCCTCGATGAAATTCAGCGCGTTCCCGACTTGTTTTCAACCCTGCGCGGAGTCATTGACCGACGCCGCCGGGAAGGTCAGCGAACGGGGCAGTTTCTGATCCTCGGCTCGGCCTCGCTCGATTTGCTCCGGCAATCTTCCGAATCGCTGGCGGGCCGCATTGCCTACACCGAACTAACGGGCCTGACCGCTACCGAAATTCCGGCCATACCCCCCTCCGTTCAGGATAGCCTTTGGCTCCGGGGCGGCTTTCCCAATAGCTTTCTGGCCCCAACCGACGCGGCCAGTTTGCGGTGGCGGCTCAATTTTATCAGCACCTATCTGGAGCGCGACGTGCCGCAGTTTGGCCCACGCATCCCCGCCGTCATCCTGCGCCGACTCTGGACCATGCTGGCGCACAGTCAGGGCGGGCAGCTTAATACGGCTCAGTTGGGGGCCAGTCTCGGCCTATCGGCCCCGACCGCCAAACGCTACATCGAACTGCTGGAAGACCTGTTGCTCATCCGCAGTCTGCGTCCCTGGTCGGGCAATGTGGGTAAACGCTTAGTCAAATCGCCGAAGGTTTATGTCCGGGATAGCGGGCTGGTTCACGCGCTGCTCAACCTGACCACGCTCGACGATGTGCTGGGTCATCCGGTAGTGGGGGCCAGTTGGGAAGCGTTCGTGATCGAAACCCTGCTGTCCTGTTTGCCGGTGGGGACAACGGCCTGGTTTTATCGAACCGCTGCCGGTGCCGAAATCGATCTGGTCATCGAGCAGGGGGTAGGCCAGAAATACGCCATCGAAATAAAACGGTCGCTGGTTCCCGCGCTGTCGAAAGGGTTTTTCTTCGGTTGCGACGACATCGGGGCTACCCACCGCTACCTCGTCTATCCCGGCACCGACTGCTACCCGATTGCCAACAGCGTAACGGTAGTATCGTTAACCGACATGATGACCAAACTACGACTGGCCGGGCGGGGCTGAAAACGAGATTTTCTCAGCCTGTATCATACTCCGCATATTCCCCCTGGAGCGCATATTTCCCGAACAGGAACAGGCCAATCGTGGCGATGGGGGTAATAAAAACCATCACGATAATCCCGAAAATCAAATCGTCCTGCTTGCCCGACAGGATCTTGGGCAGGCCCAATTCAAACACGCCCACGTAGGCAGCCGCCAGTCCCAGCAGTAGCCAGATGATACCGAATAGCTTTCTGACTTGCTTTTTGGTTGTTGAGGGGCTTGCGACTGCCGGTTGTTCGGCCCAGGTATTGTCCAGATACAGCGGCCCAATCACCAAACTGATGCTCATCAGGATAATTGGATACGTCAGACCGGCTAAGTAATAATCGGCGGTGTGGGCCGCGTTGGCTTTTCCGGTTAAATAGCTGGCTATCACCAGCGACATTCCACCGAATATGCCGTAGCCAATATGAAGCGGCAGCGACAAGGGCGTATAGCGGATTTTCAGCGGAAACAGCTCTACCAAAAAAGCAGCCAGCGGCCCATACGAAATATAGACCATGACCACCGTCAGCCAAATCAATAAAACCATCGTCCATTTGTCCCGGTCATTGATTTGAATCGTTTTTATTGCCCCCGATTCAGTTAATTTACCCGCTTTGATAATTTCTTTTTTGCCCTCCCGGCAGGTTGTTCCATCGGTATAAATTTGAGGGGATTGGCCGAGGTTTTCCCCTCGCGTTTAGCCTGGGCAAACAGGGGTGATTCGGCCATATTTTTTCGGATATAGACCGAAACACCTACCATGAAAGCCGAAACCAAAAACGGAATCCGCCAGCCCCAGGCTTCCCAGTCGGCGGTCTGCATCGAATTTTTAGTGAGCAAAATCACCCCCAGCGACAAGATGTAGCCTAAAGTTGGTGTTGCCTGGAGCAATCCCGTCCAGAAGCCCCGTTGGCGCACGGGCGCGTGTTCGGCCACGAAGGTGATGGCCCCACCGAATTCGCCCCCGATGGCCAATCCCTGCAAGAGCCTCAATGTCAGTACGATAAGCGGAGCCAGAAAGCCAATCGTGTCGTAGGTTGGCACTAGGCCGATGGCAAACGTGGAGCCGCCCATCAGCAGCAGCGTGACCATGAACGTATATTTCCGCCCGATCATATCGCCCAGCCGACCGAAAAACAAGGCCCCAAACGGGCGCACCACCAACCCGGCCGCAAACGTGGCGAGGGTCGCCAGAAACGATGCAGCCGCGTTTTCTTTCGGGAAAAACTGACTGGAAATAATCGTAGCGAGACTACCGAAAATGTAGAAATCGTACCACTCGATCAGCGTCCCTACCGACGCTGCGGCAATGACTTTGGCTAAGCCGTTGGTGGCGGTTTTGGGTTGGGCAAGGGTCGTTTTTTTGAGGTTTTTCGGTTTCGAGTCCTATACTATTGACCCGAAACCGATGTGTTGCATCATTACTTCGTCGCCTTCCCTTCCGCGAGCATATTCCGACCGAGGGCTTTCACAATCGGCGTACGGTCGTAGTAGGTTGTGTAGCGGTCAATTTTTTTGTCGGCGTTGAAATACGTTGCGAAGTTCATCCGAACGCCAACCGATTGACCCTTAATCACCTGCGTGCTGGTGAAGTACGAAAGCACGACGATACCCTTTTTGGCTCCGCCTTTGGGATTGCCCGTTACCTCAATGGGTGTATGGTTGAACTCAGTCATGGTCATTGTCCCTACGCCCGGCGTTTTGCGGTAATTTTTCCACCAGTCCAGCACGGCGGTTTTGCCCATCAGTTTGGTGCGGGTGTCCGGGTCGCCGTCGGGGAAATCGTATTCGACATCATCGGCCAGCATCGCGCCCCAGGCATCGAAGTCGGCAGCGGCTACGTGCAGCACCGACTGCTCGGCGAGGGTGGCATACTCGGCAGGAGCTATCTTGAACAATGGGTTCGTGACAAGCGTATCGGCAGTAGCTGTGCCGGTTTGTTTAGCGGGCGTGTTGCAGCCGGCAGCCATAATCAGAAGGACAACGGCGGTGGCCGCGAACAGGGGTAAGCGATTGGTTTTCATTGGGTTTGAATTTTGAATTTGAATGTCCTACTCGTAAGGCTTTTCGGTTCGTCCCCGTTTTTTAGCGTTATGGCTGGCTTAACGTTTGGCTGAATCAGTGAGCAACCACACTCCGGAAAAACAGAATCTCCGGTTTGCTGATTACGCCCGCGCCCATCATCAGTTTTTTCTTTGCCTCCGAAGCCAGCGCGGCTTTGGCTTTTGCCGGGTCGGTGATGTCAAAAACGAGATAGACCATGCTGGGGTCGTCGATGCTCCGTGCCAGTATGCCGTCCACCATGCCTTCGGCGGCTCTGGTGGCCGACCCTTCGGCATCATACACCTTCAGCCACTTGTCGAAATCGGCCACTTTGTGGATTATTTCCACGTAGTCGGTCACGTTCTGGCCTGCTGCGTTCGCCCGGACGACATTCAAAAACGTGATATGCGGAGCCGACGTAACACCGGCCCTTTGCATCACGTCTTTGAGCCGGGGATCATTCACGAACGTTTCGCTTTTGGCACATCGGCCAGCATGAATACGCTCTCCACGTCGTTGGGATTTTCGATGCCCCGCGACACCACAATGTTGGTCATGCCAGCCGCTTTTTGCCCGGTGCTGTCGGCATCAAAACCCGGTTTCCATTTGTCAAAATCGGCCACCGAATGTCGGATGACAACCGCCTGGAAAATAGGTGCCTGGGCGAATGTTGCCGAGGTCGTCAGGGCAAAAATACCCGCAAGGATTGGGTTTTTAATCGGGTTCATTGTTTTGGGTGCGCATCATCGCCACGAAGTTGGAGTTTGGTTTATTTTTCACTGTTTATTTTAACTCAAGTTGTGTGATAGTGGCAACCGTGAAAATGGCGTTGATTTTTCGGTTTAGCCCACCCTTTCAAGGGTGGGGACCGGGGAGAAAGGCAGCATTTTCAACGGTTTTAACCGTTTCCGCGCCCGCGCCACAATCCCCTGATTCGACCCCACAACTTGCGTTACGTAGGAAAACGTTGGCGAAACGCTACGACGGTTATTTTGCTTTCGCATCGTCGTTATTGATGTCCCGGATGCAGAGATACTTGCCGTCGCGTTTTTCAAAAACACCCACGTATTTCCCCGTACTGACCACGTTGCCGGCCGCATCGTTGACCGTTGTTTTCCCGACTTCGGTCACCACATTTCCATCGCCAAACACGTCCAGTGTCTCAAAAGAATACGTGGTTCCCGGCTTGCGTTCCATCGTGGCTTCGGTCAACGACTGTTGAATGGCCTCCTTGCCAATCCGCATCGGTTCATCGTCATTCATGACCACGGCATCATCCGCGTAGAACGACATGACCTTAGCGACATCTTTGGCACTTGTCGCCTTAGCCCATTCGTTTTCGAGGGCTTGAATCTCCAATTTAACTTCTGCCATGTCGGGCCTGGCAGCTTCGGTAGTTTTCTCCTCTGTTTTGGTGGGTGCATCGCAACTGGCAGCGAACACAAGCAAGGCGGCAAAAGCGGACAGGACTGGGACAAATTGGTTGTTTTTCATTTTTGAGTTGGGTTTAATTGGTTAAAAAAACTGAACGCTACTGGTGTTAGGGTTTTATGATGGGCCTATTTTTTCGGTTGCTCCTGAACGGGGCGTAGTCCTTTTCGATGGCAGTGAATCAATGAGTTTTATGTGCTTCCATATCAATTTCGATCAACTGGCCGGGTAGCGCCAATCCTTTGACTTCGAGCCAAGTACCCGTCGGAAACTGCTTTTTGTAAATTAAATTCCGGTAAGCCGATACATTGATGAACCCGGCCATGCTGGTCGTGTACACATTTTCCACCACCACGTCGTCGAAGGTGTAGCCGTAGTGTTTCAGCACCTTGTCGAGGTCGGCGTAGCAGTTTTTCATCTGCTGGCTCAAATCCCCTTTGGCGGTCAGGTTCCCGGCATCGTCCATGCTGACGGCTCCCGATATTTTCAAGTCGTCGCCAATCCGGACGGCGTGGGAATAGCCGTAACTTTTTTCGACTTCGGGCCGCAGCCGGAAGTACTCCAGCGAATCGGTTTGAGCCGTTGTTTTCTCATCGGCCTGGTTTGGTGCGGTGTTGCAGCCAGCGGCCAACACGAGCAAGGCGGCAAAGGCAGTCAGGAGTCGAGCGAATGGGTTGGTTTTCATCGGGTTGATTCGGGTTTTTATTTAGCCGACGGAACGGGCAAATCTGAGTTGAAGAGGTCGCGGAAGAGTTTCCACTTCCCGTCTTCCTTTTTCCAGAGAACGATGTACTTTCCTTTGTCCAACTGCGTACCGGCTTTGTCGAAAAGGGTCAGTTCGCCTTCTTCGGCGACTACCTCTCCGGCTCCCCACACGTCGATTAGCTTCAAATCAACTTTTGCAATTCCTGAATTGATGATACCCGCCATGCCGGTCTGGATAGTTGCCCGGCCTGCCATTGCCGGTCCGTTAGGCCCCATGAGCTTCGCGTCGACGGCGTAGTAGTTGGCTAACCCCACCGAGTCGCCTTTACTGACCAGGGCCATAAACTCGGTGTTGGCGGCTTCAATTTCGCCTTTGACCGTGGCTTTATCGAACGTTGCTCCACTTTCTTTTGAGGTCGTATTACAACCGGCGGCAAACACGAGCAGGGCGGCAACAGCAGCCAGCATCAGGGGAAACGGGTTGGTTTTCATTGGATTTGGGGGATTGGTTGAAGGATAGTCAAGGCTGAATCGGTCAGGATCGCCTCGTTGGTTACGTCTGACTAACTGATGGTCAAATGCCCGGCGTTGGGAAGCAGGTGCTGGTATTTCCCGGTTTTGGCGAGGTTGGTCGCCGACGGAGAAGACGGCTCGCGAAAGCGGTCCCAGTCCATCGGGTGAAACCCGACGTACAAAAAATGGCATTCTACCGGTGGGGTAGCGGTGCCGCCCCGGATAGAATGCAGACAGACCGCTACCGGACGAAATCGAGCAACTCCCACAATTCCTGATTCACCAGCGCACGGGTTTCGGTGATGCGCTTTTCGTAAACGGCACTCGTCATTCCGGGATGAACTTTCGCCAGGGTTTTCGCGAAATGGTCATTGGCCGTGTTCATGTCTTCCCACTTGTCGTAAAAATCAGACGTAACGTAGTTGAAGGGCTGGTTCTCCCCGCCCGGCATCACCAGGCTGTAGAGGCCCCAGGCGGCCCGGCCCCCCGTTTTCATCATTTCGACGTGCATCGGTTTCACCAGCTTGGTCTCCATGGCCTGATAGGCACCATCGCCACCGGTTTTGACCTTCATCATGTTGACCATCTGGTACTTCGACGGTGTCGCCGCGTTGGGTTTGGCCGCTACAAAGTCGGTTCCGTAATAGACCGATGAGTTGGTGAGATTCCGCAGTACCCCGATGTTCATGGCGGCGGTCAACTCGTCTTTGGAGAGCAATTTGTCCGCCTCGGCGAACATCGTCCCCCAGGGATTCTCGAGGCCTTTCATCCCCCTAACCTGCGTCACCGTCACGTAGTCGTAGGCTACGCTGGTACCGTTCGGATACCGCACCTCGTACAAATTCCAGGATTGGATAAGCCCGCGCTTGATGCGTTCCTGATGCAGCTTTTTCCAAACTTCCCGTTCCGTTTTGACGTAATCGGCGGCTTTACCGGGCATGGTTTTCATCGTTTCAACGATAAAAAATGTTGGCTCCTGAGTTTGGGCGTGGAGCGCAAGGCTGCCGAAGAAAAAAGCAGTGAAGAGGGCCAGGTTTTTACAGGTTTTCATCGGATTTAGAAAGGTTTAAACAGAAAGGGGTGGGTAAACGCAACGGCATCGAAGCGTGCTCAATGAACCTGAAGAAGGGGAGTAGGTGCCGGCCTCGGGAGGTGCTTGGTTTTCATGCGCAGTGGGTTTAAGGGTAAAAAAATTTGGGGTCATGAAATCCAAATGATTTCATGACCCCAAATTTCCGACGTCGACAAGCAAAAGGCTTCTGCTATTGTGTCAAAAACTTCGTGTATTGTGTCATTTCTTCGTGTATTGTTGCATGGGGGTGATTTTCCTGCAAATTAGAAGTTTAACTTCTAATCTGCAAGGAGAAGACCTCTACCCCTCCGGCAAATTAAACTGGCGCATCACCGCCCGGAAAACCGGGTGCGACCGGTAGGGCCGGAAGACGGGCAGCACTTTGGTGTCGCGGTAGAAATACCCCCCATCGGCGGCTTTTTTTAAGAAATGCAGGCTACTATCGGCTTGGGCCAGACCAGCGTACACGACGGCCCGCTCGTAGTCGGCCCTGGGCGTGGTAGCGGTCAATTCCCGAAGAAACCGGATGGCTTTTGGGCGGTTCCCCCGTTTGGCCTCACAATACATCTGAACGGGAATGTGCCCTTTGTCGTCCGGGTTCAAGAGCAGGGCCTGCTGAAAACCAGTCACCGCCCGGCCATAGTCCGCTTGAGTCATCCAGTAATCGGCCTTCGCCATTTGATAGGCGAATGACTGGTCGAAAAGCCCCCGTCCCGTTTCGATACCCGCACGGGCTACGTCGAACCGATTGGCATAGACGCAATTGACAATATGGCCTGCTAGCATGATCGGATGGAGTGGGTCGAGCGCAATGGCCCGGGTGCTGTACCGGATGGCCTCGTCTAAGCGCCCCACCATCCGCAGCAGCAAACTGTACCAGTAGTTGGCCTGGGCATCGTTGGGATTGTGCTGCAAGGCGATCCGAAACGCATTTTCGGAGGCCTGCCATTGGTACGTCGTAAAATACAGACTGCCCAAAACCCCGTAGGCGGTGCTGTTGGTGGGGTCGAGCCGAATTGCCTTCAGGGCACTCTCTTCCGTCAGGCGATTCTGTTTTTGGGTGTCGGCCTTCCCCGACCCTGGCAACAGGTGATAGGCGACCGCTTTGCCCGCGTGGGCTTCGGCAAAAGTGGAGTCGAGGGCCAGTGCCCGGTCGAAGCGGGTAATGCTCGCCCGCATATCGGCATTCCGGCGGCTAATCAACAACTGCCGCCCCTGCAAAAAGGCGTTGTAGGCCTCGGGGTTTTGGGTGCGGGCCAGGGCCAGTTTTTCGGAGGCCGACGCGTGGAGGGTCAGCTTCAGTTGCCCGGCCACGTCCCGCACGATCTGGTCGGTCAGCCGAAAAAGATCCTGGTACGGGGCACTGTACGTTTTTACCCACACCCGAATATCATCCTGGGTGCTGATAATTTCGACCTTAATTTGAATCTGCTCGGCCGTTTTCAACACGCTGCCTTTTAGTACGTTGGCTACCTGGAGTTCGTCGCCAATTTGCCAGACTGTTTTTTTGGTATCCCGGTACTGATCCGACGACGACCGGGCGATCACCTTCAGGTTTTTGAGGAGCGAGACCGACGAATGCAATTCGCCCATGACCCCTTCGCAGGCTGGGTTGGTGTCGGCCGGCCCGAGGTTGGTGAACGGCAGCACGGCTAAGGAATTGCCGGTGGGCTTGGTAGGGCTGTTCGCCGGGCGGGGCCGGAACCAGTCAGACAGGCCCGCGCCCACGAGGAGCAGCAAGCCCGCCACGAGGCTCCCAAAAACCAGCCCCCGACGAGTCCAGAATCGGGGGCGAATGGGGAGGCGTTCGGTGGGTTGGTCCGGCAGGGGCTGCGCTACTGCCGGGGCTTGGGTGGCTTCGGGCGGCAGGCCCCCGGCAACTGATGGCGGGCTTTGGTGCAGTTTTCTGAACTCGGTGGGGCTTATCTGATACTCCTCTGTGAAATAGGTGCTGAAATTCTGGGGGTTGGAGATGCCAACGGTATCGCAAATTTCCGAAATCCGCCGATCGGTACTGAGGAGCAGGTGTTTGGCTTTCAGCAACCGGCGCTTTCGGATGTATAAAGACGTCGAAAGGTCGGTTTGTTCTTTTATGGTTCGGTGCAACTGCGACCGGCTGATGCCCAGCGTCTGGCAAATGGTATCAATCGAAAAGGCAGGCTGGTCGAGGTTATCGTCAACCAACCGGTTTAGTTTTTCGATGAGTACCTTGTCAGGAGAGGAGATCATGGAGAGGTTTCAGCGCAATTCAACCTCCAAATATAGCTTGATACGGAGAAACTAACCTTGCCTCAACCAACAGGCTCAACGTTCCTGTTCAATCACATCACCATCGGCGATGCCGCGATGAAGTTGATAAACCGGGAAAATCAAATCCCAATCCTCACCCCAGACAATGTTTCCGTTGTCAAGCTGGAATGTTTTAAACAGGTCCGCATCTAAAAACCGATTGTAGGCGGGATGTGGGTGGTTTCGGATGAATTCCCCGATGTCTACCACCTGTTCGGTCTCGTCGGAAAACCAGAGCTTTACCCGGAGGTTGCCCGCGTCTCGGGCACGAATGATTTTCAGGCGCTTGCTCATAGCTTTTCATTGATTTTCAGCGCATTGAATTTCTTGTTCTTCCCGCAGAGTTCGCGAACTACTACAGAACCCAATCCGCGCGACGGTTGCCGGAATCCGTTATATTTACAAGAAAATAACTGAAATACGACAATGGCTGCGACAACAAAATCCGCGACCCTGGGTCAAATCAAAAAGGGAAGGTCTATAGCCTCTAAACCCCGCAGAAATCTCGATCAGCCGGATTTGCGCAAGCGAGTGGTGTACGCCGATCCGCACCGCTGGGACAAGGACATCCACACGGGTGATTCAACCAACTGAAACGAGTCTGATTCTGCTGGATACCATCACCTTCGACCTACTGGCCACGGAAGGCCCAAAAAAATTGACGGCTACGGCCCGCCAGGAAATCGAACAAGCAACCACGGTTTACTCGTCCACCGTCAGCCTATGGGAACTGGCCAACCACGTTCAGGAAGGCGTTATCGTTCTTTCGGTTTCGTTTGAGGAACACTACCGGGCGTTGTTGCGGGCGATGACCACTGAACTACTCCCCCTGGAGTGGAAAGCCCTGGCGTATCTTTCGACGTTTGATTTACAGATCATCGAAAAGCCCTGGCGGGTGACCAAGCGTGGTCAGATCAGTCGGGGCATTAAGCGGGAACTGCACCGCGACCCCTTTGACCGGATGATAATCGCCCATGCAATTTCGATGCAAATCCCCCTGGGTAGTCCTGATTCGCTATTTCCTCATTATAAACCAAAGGGTCTCAAATTGATTTGGTAGCTGGAAAGAGATATACAAGGTCCCTCCTGACGTCGGGATGACAAAAAACGTTTTTATTAACAAAATTGGAAGCTTAAACAGGTTCATTAGTTAAAAACTTGTGGCTCCGGCGGGAATCGAACCCGCATCAAACGTTTAGGAAACGTCTATTCTATCCATTGAACTACGGTGCCCGCAACGCGCCTTTCGGGGAATGGCCCGCAAAAATACGGTCTTCGTGCAGTTTACCCAAACCCGTAGCGTATTCTTCCCCAAAACCTCCGATTCGTGCGGGCGCTTTTAGGTACCCCAAGCCCCAAAAGCTACCTTTGCTGCGCTAAGTTTTGTTTGAATTCATGCGTAAGCCTGCCGTTGTTTTTCGATTGTACCGCGCCGAAACCCTGATTCTATCGCGGTTGGCGCTGCCCATTGTTTTCGGGCAGTTGGGCATTATGCTCATGGGTGTGGCCGACGTGATTCAGGTCGGACATTTGGAAACCGGCGCGAAGTTTGCCCTCGATGCCGCCGGGGTCGCCAATGGGGTTTGGATATCGGTGGCCATCTTCGGATTCAACGCGTTGTACGTCGTTGCGCCGATGGTGTCGAAGGCCCACGAAGAAGCCCGCCCCGACGAGATTGGTCGCCTGCTGCGGGCCAGTTTGTGGGTATCGCTCAAAATGGCCCTTTTTTGTGTTACGGTCATGGCGGTGCTGGCCTTTAATTTTCACTGGTTTGGTCAAAACCCCCGGGTTACGGCATTGGCTACGCCGTTTCTGCTGTTCCTGGCGGCTTCCACCGTGCCCATGTTCTTGTTTACGGCCTTTCGTCAGATGAGCGACGGCCTGTCGCATACCCGCGTCGCGATGGGAATTACGCTGTCGGCTCTGCTGCTTAATATTTTGCTTAACTACTTGTTAATCAACGGCAACTGGGGCTTTCCGCCGTTGGGCCTGAATGGTTCGGGCATTGCCACCCTGACGGCCCGCACGTACATGGCGCTGGCCATCTGGGGGTACGTTCGTTACGGAAAACTATTCCGCAACTACCTCAGCCTGGCACTAAATCCTCCTCCCGAAAAAAGGCGGAAACGAGGTGAAGAAGCCCAATCGTTGCAGGTGAAAATCTTCCGGCTGGGGATTCCCAGTGGCTTTCAGGGCTTTTTTGAAATTGCCGTGTTTGCCCTGGCTTCGGTGATGATTGGCTGGCTGGGTGAAGATCAGTTGGCGGCACACCTGATCGCCATCAATCCGGCCTCGGTCACGTACATGATGGTGACGGGCCTGGCTACCGCCGGGGGCATTCGGGTGGGGGCGGGAATGGGCCAACGCAACCGCTCGGCGGTGCTCAAATCGGGTACGACGGCCCTGGTGCTGGGCGGTGCGTTTATGGCGCTGTGTTGCCTGGTTTTTCTGACGGCCAACGAGCAAATCGTCAGCCTGTACATCCGCGACGAGGCCGTTGCGCCCATCGCCGCCGGGCTGTTGCTGATTGCCGGGGTGTTTCAGTTTTTCGACGGCATTCAAGCCGTAAGCCTGGGCCTGTTGCGGGGTTTGGCCGACGTCAATATTCCCACCGCCGTAACCCTGTTTGCCTACTGGGTCGTGGGCTTACCCGTGGGCTGTTTGCTGACGTTTCAGTACCGTTTCGACGTGACGGGCATTTGGATTGGCCTTACCGCCGGACTGATGGTGGCGGCCATTTTGCTCAGTTGGCGTTTTGTGGTGAAAGCCCGGAAACTCCGGTTTTCGCACCGAATCAAAGCAGTGGATAGTACACGGGGAAAAAAATGACAGGTATCGGGATTACCTTAAAATGGCATCCGCATACCATTTTAAGTAGTGGTGCAAAAGTTATTAGGTTATAAGGTCATTGTAAATGCGAATCAAGGGTTGAAAATGGGCAAACGTAGCGAGTGAGTAAGTTTGTAGAATGCTACAACTCATTACCCTCTACGACTACGTTTGCCGGTGCTATGATACCTACCCCGCCCTGCATTACCAAAGACAGAGTACCCATTACCGCCCCGACTTTACCGATCAGGAACTGATGACGATCCATCTCTTTGGCTTGACC
>JAJAZB010000066.1 GCA_026785975.1 Cytophagaceae bacterium
AAACGTTGGCAACAACCAAATCGGCGAGGAAGGAGCGCGGGAACTGTCCAAACTCAGCAAACTGACCTCCCTCAACGTTTACATCAACCAAATCGGCGTGGAAGGAGCGCGGGAACTGGCCAAACTCAGCAACCTGACCTCCCTCAACGTTCGCAACAACCAACTCGGCGATGAAGGAGCGCGGGAACTGGCCAAACTCAGCAAGTTGGTCAAGTTGGACATCAGAAAAAATGCAATCAGTGTTTTTCCGCTGGAGGCCTACCAAACGTTGCTGCTTGGCTCCCTACGGGAATTATGGCTTTCGGATAATCCCATTCAAAACCTGACCCTGGGTGATTTCGATGATATTCAAGCCCTGCGCGGATTGGCGGAAAGCTTACGGGTACCGAACGAAGTAGAACCCAGCCGTCACCTGAAAATCAGCCTGCTGGGTGACGGCGAAGTCGGTAAAACCAGCTTTGCCGACTACTTAATCTTGAAGAGGTACCGACGTAAGCGCAAACGCACCCACGGCATTTTGCAACACGTTTGGCCGTTTGCCGGTGGACACGAAGCCCAACTCTGGGATTTCGGCGGGCAGGATTTTTACCACGGTACGCACCACCTGTTTCTGCGGGAAGAAAACTTGTACGTCGTGCTCTGGCACCCGAAACTGAACCCCCGACCAGACGAGAAAGACCAGCCCCCGATGCTGGATTCCTCCGACGAGCGGAGTCGCTACGGCTACTGGTTGGGCAATACACGGTACTTCGCCCGCGAGGCCCCCCTGCTGCTGGTGCAGAACAAAGGCGACGGGGCCGCCAAAGTGCAGATAGCCCCCGAAGACCTGCGTACCTACGGGGTTTCGCCCGAAAACGTATTTTACCTGAGCGTGCAGGAGGCCGCCGCCGGTCAACCCACCTGGAAACGCCACTGGGACTATTTCATCGCCACGCTGGAAGAAAAGGCGCGGCACCTGGCCGCAAAGCGATTGGTGAACAAAAACTGGGTAGCCGTTCGGGAAACAGTACAGGCCGAAGCCAAAAAACCGTCTTACCTGGGAGAGGAAGCATTCCGGAAAAAATACTTCCCCAACGGCGACCCCAATCAATTTCCGGGGTTGTTGAGTTACCTCGAATTCAGCGGCACGGTGATTCGCTTCCCGGAAATCCCTGCCCTGCAAAACCGCGTGTACCTCGACCCGAAAGCCCTCACTGAGTCGATTTACACCGTTTTTGACAAAAAAGTGCAGACCGGAGGCAAGGGGCGTTTCAATCGTCAGCACCTCGTCGGCAAAGTAGGAATCGAAGCCGAGGCGCACCTGGAGTTGATGAACGCGTACGACCTGGTGTTCGAGGCTCCCGACCAACCCGGTGAGTACGTCGTACCGCAATACCTGCCCGACTACCCCAGCGTGTACGGGCTGGAGGCGCTGGGGCAGAGCATTCCGCTCAGTTTCGCGCTGTACTACCCCGATTACCTGCACCAGGGGCTGATTTTCGCCTTCATTGCCCAGTACGGGCGGCAGGCCATCAAGCGGGACTACTGGCGGTACGGGATGTTGTTTGAAGACACCGAAACCAGCACGAAATGCCTCGTGCGCTGCGACCTACCCGCCCGGCGGGTGTACGTCCACCTCGACGACACCCGCGACCGGCTGAAACTGGCCGACCGGCTGTTTGGGTATTTTGCGGGGATTGACGAAGGGAATAGCTACCAAAAATCCCGCAAAGCACCAACGTCCGAACGGCGGGAGGACAATCCCTCGCAAAAGCAACGAAATTGGGAACGCATGCCGCCCCGCCTGGCCATTTCGGTGGACGGCAAGCAATTTATGGACGTGCGGGGTGTGCGCGACAACCTGAAAAACGGAATCTTTTGGGGCTTCACGCTCGCCGAACAAAAGCGTCTGCCGCTCAACGCCACCCTACATTACCTCCTCAACATCAATTCGACCGCAACCATGCCCAAGAAAATTTTTCTCTCCTACTCGCACAAAGACGAGACCTACAAGCAGGAATTGGACACGCACCTGGCCGCCCTGAAACGGAGCGGCAAAATCGAAGCCTGGCACGACCGCAAAATCCTGCCCGGCGAAGACTGGGACGAGGCGATTCTGGAGCAGCTGAAAGCCGCCGACATCGTGCTGTTGTTGCTCAGCGCCGATTTCATGAATTCGGATTACATCTGTAAAAAAGAAATCAAAACCGCCCACGAGCAGCAGGGCAAAAAGACCACGAGCATCGTGCCCATTTTTCTGCGGCCCTGCGACTTTGATCTGCCCGAACTCTCGGCCAAGCAGGGCCTGCCCCGCGACGCCCGCTGGATTGTGTCGAACGACCGACCCAACCGCGACGAGGGGTATTTGCAAGTGGTCAATGACTTGAAGAAGTTGTTGTAATAGTTTTACTAATCCTGCTTTTGCACCTCAAGGGGGTAGCTCAAAGCAAGTAAATAGTTCGTCTATGCGCTGCAAAAGAGAGCTAATGATAGTATGGATATACTGCTCAGCGAGTCAATAACTATGAATCTCTAAATAAATATCAGTCAGGGTAATTAGGTTTCTTGTCTATTTTATTGATTCAGTATATCTCTTATGTCCACTATTGGTCTACGCCACTTACAACCTGGCCAACTAATCAGTAATCTCATTCCCGGCGAACCAGTGCTATTAACTGCTGTACATCCGCGAGGTCAACGGATTTCCCTGCACTATACCGGTAAGCATACGGGACTGGCCAGCACTATGGTCATTACCCAACAGCGAGCTGACGAGTTGGTTGTCTTTGCTAAAGAAGGCTCGTTTTCTTTTACCGGCGACCCGGCAGGATTTACCCTTTTTGCTGAGGCCGAACGCATCTTTTCGGCTTACCAATTTGATCCCTTGTTTGCGGTCAATTGCAGCATAGTGGATCCGCTTCCTCATCAGGTCGAAGCAGTATACAAATACCTACTCCCCCTACCCAATATTCGCTTCTTACTGGCTGACGATACCGGGGCTGGTAAGACCATCATGACGGGTCTGCTCATTAAGGAGCTTATGACCCGAAATCTCGTCGAGCGTGTGCTGATTGTGACTCCCGGTGGGTTGACACGTCAGTGGCAGGAAGACGAAATGAGCCTTAAATTCAATATTCCCTTTAAACTGGTCAACCGGGCGGCCTTTTCGGCTGATCCTCTGATTTTTCAAAGCTCAAACCGGATCGTGACCTCGATTGATTTTCTGAGGGGAGAAGATGTGTTGACCGTAGTACGATCCCTGCGCTGGGATTTAGTGGTGGTCGATGAGGCTCATAAACTCTCCGCCTTCGATTATGGCGAACGCAAGTATAAATCCAAGCGCTATGAGGCCATCCAAGCGTTGGCTCAGTCGTGCGAGCACCTGCTGTTATTGACGGCAACGCCCCACCGTGGCCGTCGAGATACCTTCCGGAATCTGCTTCAACTATTGGATGAGGACATTTTTTCAACGGATACGCTGGTAACCGAACGGGTTAAAGAATTAGGTGAAAATGGCATTAATAAATTTTTTATCCGGCGCTTAAAGGAGGATATGCGCGACTGGCAGGGGAAACCCTTATTCAAAGAGCGCTTTACCAAAACCATCTTGTACCGCTTAACACCCGTTGAGAAACAACTTTATGACGGCGTAACAGCCTACCTGACTCAGCAACGAGAGGAAGCCCGGCAGGAGCAGAATATTCACGTGACGCTGGCGCTAATGGTCATGCAGCGTCGACTAACCAGTTCCATCTTCGCGATTAAGCGTACCCTCTGGCGACGTCATCAGGCTTTGCAGGGGCTGTTGAATGAACTGACGAATAATCCGAGCCTTTGGGGGCAGCGGCAACGGATCGATCAGTCAATGGCCTCGTTAGGACTGGATTCGATTGACGATTACGATGAATTAGACGACAGCGAACGTGAAGGATTGGAAAACATCCTGGCGGACCCGCGTAAATTTCGGTTGTTCACCACGGCCAAAAGCCCGGCCGAAATCCGCGATGAAGCTCGCCAGGTGAAGGTGTTGTTCGATCAGGCGGAGGCGCTGTATAACTCTGAGCAGGAAGAACAGAAGTTGGTTAAATTGCGGGAGTTGTTAGCGTCGGAGGGCGTTCGGGATAAAAAGGAAAAACTGGTCATCTTCACGGAGCATAAAGATACCCTGGATTACCTCGATAAACGGCTACAAAACAATGGCTACACCGTCGTCACCATTCACGGGGGTAAGTCAGTGGATGAACGCCGGGCGGCCCAAATCGAATTTGCTCGCGATGCTCAAATCCTGATCGCTACCGATGCGGCTGGCGAGGGAATCAACCTGCAATTCTGCCGTCTGTTGATCAACTGGGATATTCCCTGGAACCCCAATCGCCTGGAGCAACGTATGGGCCGGATTCACCGGTATGGTCAACAACAAAATGTAATGGTGTTTAATCTGGTTGCTCAAAATACACGCGAAGGCTCTGTTTTGGAGCGGTTGCTGCTCAAACTCGACGAAATCCGAGATCAGATGGGCGATGATCGGGTGTACGACGTCATTTCCGACGTGTTTGAAAATGTTGGTCTGGACGACATTATCAACTCGGTGTTTAACGGGCAGGAAACCGCATTCACGGATGTTATTCAGCAACAGTTGAATCCTACGGTGATCCGCCAGCGAATTGATGAGCAACGTAACCAGTTAGCGTACAGCGGAGTTAATTACCGCGAAGCCCGGATGTTGAAAGAGGAATCGGATGAGAAGCGACTTCAACCAGTGTACATCCGGCAGTTTTTCGAGAAAGCCTTTGCGTATGTAGGCGGCGTGCTCACCGAGGAACTCCCTCATTTGTTTCGGATTACGACTATGCCTGACGAGCTGTCTACACTGCTACGCACAGACTATGATCTGATGGTCAATCCGAATCAACTGCACCTGTGTTTCGACAAGGGGATCTTTTTGGAACGGCAGCGTCAGGTGAGCAATCTGACCAAGACGGTCTATATTAATCCTGGAAATGCCATCTTCGATGCGCTCGTAAAGTTGATCCAACACCGATGCCGACCCGATGTACTCAAAGGTGCTTTGCTGGTCTCCCCCGAAGACCATAAACCCTTTACGGCCTTTTTGGTGAAGTCACAAATAACGTATCACCGGCAGACGAACCTGCACACCAATTCGACTCAGGTTGCCGATGAGCGCTTACTGCTGGTCTGTAAAGCCGAAGATGGTGCTCTATCCGTAACGTCTCCGGCTAAACTATTAGACTTGCTTTCACCGGTTATATTTGCCAAGCCCATCGAGCCGCCTGTCAGTGTCGATACTGAATCGGTCGTTGAATGGAGTTTTATCCATATTACTGAACCTCAATTTGCCGATACAGAAAGCCGTCTCCAGCAGGATGCCAATCAGCGGCGACATTACCTCGAAACCGCCTTTACGGATCTGATTATTCAACTGACGGCCGAAATCAGCGAATTACAGGGTAAGTGGTTGCTGGGCGATGGTCGTGTACAGGATAAAATCAACCGAAAGCAGGAACGGATTAGTCATTTACTAAGCCGCAAAAAACAGCGGATCTCCGACTTGAATGACTTATCCAATCTGATGCTGAAGGAGCCTCAGGTGTTGGGGTGTGCCTACGTGGTTCCTCTTACCCAACTTGAATTTAAGGGGCATTTCGGCATGAGCCGGGATGATGAAGCTGAACACATGGCCATGACTACTGCGATGACTTTTGAAACACAACAGGAGCGTTTTCCAACGGATGTATCAGCCGATAACGTAGGCTATGATATTCGCAGTGTCGATGTCAACGGACTCAAGCGGTATATTGAAGTGAAGGGGCGAAGCGTCGATGGTGCCGTTATGCTGTCGGATAACGAAATGTTTCGGTTGGATCAGTTGGGAGCTTCTGCCTGGCTCTATATTGTTACGCATTGCAAAAGCAGCCCTCAGCTTTTCATCTTTCAGAATCCGGCGGCCACTTTACAGTTTGAGAAACAGAGTCGCGGAGTGCAGTACCTTCTACCTGAAAAAGAATGGAAGCGTAAATCCAACCTTGATTAATTCACCTGTCAATGCACGCGATTGCTTTCTAACTTTTAGTTCGATATTTTTGTCTGTTCGTTTTTATCAAACAAAAGTCTATGTCGAACATGGAAACGGAAAAACAGCTTTTGCAGGACGGTGTGGCGATGCTGACAAAGTTAGCACCTATTGATCGTATTGAAATTGAGCCCAAGACACAAATAGGGAAGCAATACGATGCTGTAATCCATCTGCTGTTGGGGGGAGTCACCGTCGACCTAACTGTTGAGGTAAAACGTTCCGCGCAACGTCTGGTCTGGGGGCAACTGTTGGAACAGCTTAAAAACACCGACAACCCAACCTTACTTACCGACTACGTAAATCCGATACTGGGCGAAAAATTAAGGCATCAAGGCATCAATTATGTCGATACGGCGGGTAATGCTTATTTAAGCCTAAAGAGCGCGGGATTGCCCTTCTTGGTTTGGATTGAAGGCCGAAAGCCCATTAAGCGAAACGAGGAGAAAGCCGACCACGCCTTTACTAAGTCTGGCCTTCGCGTGTCGTATTGGTTGCTAACTCACCCGGACCAAATAAATCAGACGATACGAACAATGGCTCAGGAAACCGGAGTCAGCTTGGAAACCGTGCATCGGGCCAAAATCAGTCTTCAGCAGCGGGGCTTCTTGGTGGAAGTTCGCCAGGGCGAATGGAAGTTGATTAACCGGAAAATCTTATTGGACAAATGGATTGAAGCGTATGCCACCCGATTGCAGCCGGGTTTGTTGCAAGGTCGTTACCGATTGTTGAAGGCTGAGTCAACAGCCGATTGGGCGAAGCAGACCATCGAAACGCCTCTAACCCAGTGGGGAGGAGAACCCGCTGCGGATGGGTACACCGACTTTTTACGGCCGATGGAATGGATTGTATATACCCGACAGTCTACGCAGGAGGTCATGAAGCAGCTACGTCTGTTGCCAGATCCGCAAAACGGCCAAATTCGACTTTACAAGAAGTTTTGGCCCCAGGATGAGCCAGGGAAGTTCGTCCATCCGCTATTGGTGTACACTGACCTATTGATCAGCCGGGATTCGCGCAATGCTGAAGTAGCACAAAAACTTTACAAAACGCATGTACAACGTCTCCTTGACTGAATTTCACCGGCAGCGTTTCTGGCCGATCTTTGAACATATTGAGAAGGCCTGTACGCAAACTGGAATCGACTTTTATTTGGTGGGAGCCGTTGCCCGTGATATTTCAATGGCCATTCATGGGTTAGAATCGTCTCGGGTGACGCGCGACTTAGATTTGGCCGTATTGGTGCCTGAAGAAGCCGATTATTATCGTTTGAAAGATACGCTGCTGGTTCAGGGTAACTTTGCCGAAGTCCGGCATATGCCGTTTACGCTAAAATATGCCGGGCAAACGGACGTCGATCTTCTACCTTTTGGCGGCATGGAGCTCAACAATGAAGTATTGATCAATAAAGGTGAGGCCATTGCCCGTTTGAAGGTAAACGGGTTTTCGGAAGTATACGAGCACGGGACGCAGCTTGTCACGCTGGATAATGAGTTTACATTTCGGGTGTGTGGTCTTCCCGGTATGGTCTTGCTTAAACTCATTGCGTATGACGACCGGCCGGAGCACCGAGTAAAAGACCTGGCTGACGTCAGTTTTATTCTAAAAAACTATTTAGACATCACCGAGGCTGAGCTAAGTAGTTGAGTGAATATAAACGACACTTTTAATTGAAATTAATTGTGAATTCTGAGCCTATGTTTTTCAAGATATGTTCTAACGCTTGATCGAATGTATTTTTGTCATTGTAATGATAGTGTT
>JAJAZB010000067.1 GCA_026785975.1 Cytophagaceae bacterium
AATCTACTCAGCCCAATGGAGACATCGCCGTGTTTTTTGATGAAAACGAGCAGGAAAATGTTTTCAACAGGCTGAGGGTGACCGCCTCAATTTCACACTCACCCCCTCTCCTGCTCGGCGATAATTTCTTTCAGAAATTTCAGAAACGGAGCAGCGAACTCCTCCCGCTTAAGGGCAAATTCAACGGTGGTTTTCAGAAAATCGAGCTTGTTGCCGATGTCGTGGCGCTTGCCTTCGATGCGGTGGGCGTACACGTTTTCGCGGCGCAAAAGCAGCAACAGCGCATCGGTGAGTTGAATCTCGTTGCCTTTGCCGGGTACGGTTTGCTCGATACAACGGAAAATTTCGGGCGTCAGAATGTACCGCCCGGCAATCGCCAGAGTGGACGGCGCTTGCCCGATGGCGGGTTTTTCCACCAGCGTATCCAGTTCCAGAATGGTGTCGCTCAGGTCTCTACCGCCCACAATCCCGTAGCGATTCACTTTGTCGGCGGGCACGGTTTCCACGGCAATCACCGAGCAGCGGTACGTTTCAAACGTATCCATGAGTTGCTGAATGGCCGGAATCACTGAATCCATGATGGTATCGCCCAGCAGCACCGCAAACGGTTCGTTGCCCACGTGATGCCGGGCGTAACTAATGGCGTCGCCGAGGCCGTTGAGTTCTTTTTGCCGGACAAAGTGAATATTGGCCATGTCGGACAAGCGCCGCAATTCGCTCAGCAGCAGTTCTTCGTCTTTCTCAGCCAGGCGGGCTTCGAGTTCAAAATTGCGGTCGAAATGATCTTCAATGGAACGCTTGCCTTTGCCCGAAATAATGAGAATATCCTCGATGCCCGAATCGACGGCCTCCTGCACCACGTATTGAATCGTGGGCGTGTCGATGATGGGCAGCATTTCTTTTGGTTGCGCTTTGGTGGCGGGTAGGAACCGGGTTCCCAAACCAGCGGCGGGAATAATGGCTTTTTTAATCATAACGGTAGCTCCGACCTCTGGTCGGAGTCTCTAAACAATAAACGGTTTAATAACCCGCGCATCCAATTTTTTCAACTCGATAAAAAGCCGATTGAGCATCTCATCATCCCGGTACATTCCAATGATGGACCCGCCCGAACCCGTAAACGAAGCCGAAGCGCCCAGCCGCCGGGCGGTTTCGACCAGGGCGAGGTTGGCCTCCGAAATGTTCATGATTTGACGCCGCAGGTCAAAGTTCCGGTTAATCAATTCGGGTAAGGCCGTGGCGTCGCTCTCTTCAATCACCCGGCGGCCTTCTTCGGCCACGCCCGCAATCTGCTGCAAGGTACTCACCACGTGCGCATCACCTTTTTCCCAGCGGGCACGCACATCGTTGTGTACCTGGCCCGATACTTTGCCCAGGGCCGTTTTGTAGGCAATGTACAGCTTGGGCAATCGCCTCGGGTCCAACGATTCGTAGCGACCGAAACCCTGCTTTTCGATTAGTGTCCGGTCGAAATCCATGTACATACAACCTTCGTAACACTGAATGACCCGGTCCTGCAACCCCGCCGTGATGCCGAGTTCCTCGGTTTCGGCCTGCAAGACCAACGTCGGCAGGCGTTCGAGCGGAATGTCTACCTCGTAAAATTGCATCAGCGCCCGCATCGTTGCCACCACGATGGCGCTCGACCCGGCCAGCCCCACCTGCCGGGGAATCGACGTGCGGTAGCGAATGCTGAAATTGCGGTTGGGCAAACGCCAATTCTGCGCCTCCGCGTATTCCACAAACTTTTTGATGCTGGCCTTGATGAGCGGAATTCCGCCGTGGTAACCCGTCAGGCCCACGGCCTCGCGCAGGTGGAAAACGCTTCGGAAGGTACTGCTGTCGGCGGGTTGGGGTTCGATGTGCAGTTCGGGCGAAGGCCACAGGGTCACCGATGCGCCAAAATTGCGGACCGAAATGGCGATGGTTTTGCCAAAATACCCGTCCGAGGGGTTGCCCAACAAACCAGCCCGGGCGTAGGCGCGTGTTTCAATAATCATCCTGAGCGTGAAAACGGGCCACGCTGGTTTACGAACCCAGCCCGGCACCCCTGCTTTTTTTTGCAATTTTAACCATAAAATCGAGCAAAACGGTTGGCTTACTCACCCGAAAGTTCCCGATTTGGTTCAGGCGAACAACCGCTCCCTAAATAAACTTGATTGTCAAGCCCTAATCCTGTACTTTGGTCAGTATCAACGTATCGCTCATCCTGCCGTGTCAAAATACAAGGTATACCTCTCATCGACCTTCCGGGATCTGGAAAAGCATCGCGCGGAGGTGATCAAATTTTTTGGTATCGTCGGCGAGCGGTTCGAGTTGAAAAACATGGAAATGTACGCCCCCGACGGGCAGATGGCCGTCGAAGCCTGCCTCAACGACGTGGCCGACTGCGACATCTACCTCCTGCTCATCGGCCGACGCTGCGGCTGGATTCCCGGCGAAAACCCCGCCGACCCGGTCAGCATCCAGGGCGACGGCAAGATTTCGATCACCCACCTGGAATTCGATCAGGCCGTTGCAACCAACCGAACCATCCTGGTTTTTCTCTGCAACCCCAACGACACGGACTTGCCCCAGGACCCCGGCGATGCACTTTTTGAGGAGAAGCAAACCAAATTGAACATCCTTCGGGGCGAAGCCAACCAGTACAAACACCACGCCGCGTTTTTCACGTCGGAAGATAACCTCGCCCGGCAGGTGGCGGAGGCGATGATTTTGACCAAAAAGGATATTTTAACGCCCCAGGAAAAATCGAGGCTCATCACGGTTTACCACACGTACTGCTACGACCGGAAAGAACAAACCATTAATTATCGGGAAAAAGCCATCAACCTGACCCCGTTCAAAGTGTTCGTCATCCACGGGGAGGATTGTGAATTGGGCGAAAGCCTGATTTACCGGCTGGGGTATTTTAACCTGAATTTTGAGTTGGAAAAATTCTCTATTCCGATGAATGAAGTGCTTTCCGGCAACACGATTTATCAGAACATTCGGAAAAAATTTCTCTTTGAAATCTACGACCGGGTTCGTCCGGGACAGGCGGAAAAAGAACCCGATTTATCCCCGGAAAGCCTCTTGAAATTCCTGGCCGCCTGCCACTACAAGCAGTTTGCCCTGTACACAAAAATCACCAACCTGTACTGGAAAAACGGCACGGCTCCGGTAGTGAAACAGTTGATCGCGGAGTTTATGGCCGCCAGTCGAACCGCCGAACCGATTCAACTCACCTGGTTTGTTTTACTCGAAAACATCCCGGAAAACACCATTCAGGAAAACAACTTGTGCGTGCTGGCACCCGCTGCCGATGCCCCGTGTACGTACTGCCCCCGTTGAGCGCGTTTCCGAAAGATTTTATTGAAAACTGGATTGGCGATTACCTGACTTCGGTGCCCAGCGCTAAGCGGGAAATCCTGAAACAGTATTTTCCCTCCCTCAAAGAGCCATCGCCGGTGGAAGGGTACTGCCAGACCGAGAAAATTGAAATGGAACTGCGCCGCCTGTTTAATAAACTCAACAAAGAAGACCCCACGCTCCTGGAACTCCTCGACACCTGAACCCATGCTCCTCGCCCTCCACACCATCCCCACCGACCAGCAATCCGCTGCTTACCTCCTCGACCCGCGCCTGCAACGGGCCGTCGAATTGGCCTACGCCCTCGACAAGCCCCTGCTGGTGAGCGGCGAGCCGGGCACGGGCAAAACCCAACTCGCCCGCAAAGTGGCCGACTTGCTCGCCGGGCAAACCAAAGATAGCCCGGCCCCGTTTTTGGGCGAACCCATCGAGTTTCATACCAAGTCGTCGGCCTCGGCGACCGACTTATTTTACACCTACGACGCCGTCAGTCACTTTCGGAGTAAGCCCGAGGACGGAAAAAAGACCAGCGATTTCATTGACTTCACCGCCCTGGGCCGCGCCCGCGTACTGGCCCACGGGCGGGCCGGGTTAGAAACATTTGTGGCGGCGCAGGTGCGCGCCGGAAACGCCAAACCGGACACCTGGGCGCGCATTCAGCCCCTGCTCGACCGTTGCGCTGGTCTGGCCGACACGCCCCGTAGCAGCGTGGTGCTGATCGACGAAGTGGACAAAGCGCCGCGCGAATTCCCCAACGATTTGCTCAACGAAATGGAATCGGGCGAGTTTCGGGTGCGGGAACTCGATTTTTCGTTGAAAAAAGCCCAAAACGCCGCGCGCGTCCTGGTGATTCTAACTTCCAATTTTGAGAAAAGCCTGCCCAACGCCTTCCTGCGGCGCTGCGTGTTTTACCACATTCCCTTTCCCGACGACCCGCAACTGCTCGACATCGTCAACCTGCGGCTGGGCCTGAGCCAGAGTTCGCCCGCCCTTGGGGAGGCGTTGCGGCGCTTCCGGGCCTTCCGCGACCAGGCCCGGCAATCGTCGAGCCGGGTACCCTCCACAGCGGAGTTTCTCGACTGGCTGCGGGTGCTCAAGGCCGATGATCTGCTGCAAAACGGCGCGTTTCCGCCCCCGCCCGGTTCACCCAGTCGGGCGCGGTACGAAGCCTCGCTGGTACTGGTTTACAAAGAAGGCCCGCTTTTTCTCGACACTCCCCAGGACCAATCCTCTGCCCTGAAAACCCTTTTGGCGTGAAAACCGCCCCTGCTCCCCCACCGGTTGCCCGGCGCGTGTCGCTGGCCCAACTCTTCGACGCCCTGCGTCGCGAAGGGTTTCGCCTGCGCCCCGACGACTACGTGGAGGTGCAGCAGGTGCTCGACGCGTTTGGCCCCCAATCGCCCGACGACGTGCGCGCGTTGGTGGCCCCACTGCTGGTGAGCAGCGCGGCGGAGCAGGAAAAATTCGACCGGATTTTTGCGGCTTCGTTTCAGAAATTTGACTTGCCAGACCAGCCCATCGAGCCGCTAAAACCTCCACGTCCGTTCCCCTGGGGCTGGCTGCTGGCGGCGGTCATTGGCCTGGCAGCGTTGGGTTACGTGGCTTTTCTCTGGCCCGCACTGGCGTTCAAAACGGAGGTCAAACTCAGCGACACGGGGCCGTTCCAGGTGGGTGACGCACTGCGGTTTAGCGTGGATTCGTCGCTCCGCCGCGCCGCCGGAAGGCAGGCGCAATGGACCTGGGATACCCCCGACGGGCAACGCCACGACAACGAGCCGGAGGTTGAGGTGGTGCCAGAAAAGCCGGGTGATTTGGTCGTAACCCTCCGCACCCGGCGAGGGCGCGGGCTACTTTTTCCGAACGCCTGGATCGACAGTTCGGCCAGCCTGAGTACCCCGATTGGGGAAGCCCCACCCGACACGACACCCCCGCCTCCGCCCGAGAAGGAACCCACGTTTTCACTGAATCTCACCCAAACCGGCGCGGCGCTCCAACCCGAAACCCGCGTAAAAACCCCGTTTCGCTGGGCTACCTGGATCCTGGGTGGAGCGCTGGCCCTGTTCGTACTGCTCAACGCCTGGCTGGTCATTCGTGACGCCCTGCGCGAACCGCCCAAACCGCCGCCCTCGATTCCGCCGGATGCCGAAAATCCACTGGTCCGGTTCGTGAGCGACAAGCCGCCCCTGGAAATTCCGTTCGAGAATCGGGAGGCCGCCCTCATCGCCCGCGACGAGGCGTTTCACCAGGTGGTGCGAACCCTCCGGCAGCGGACCGAGGAAGAAACCCTGCGGCTCAACATTCCCCAAACGCTCCGCGCCACGCTGCGCGAAGGCGGCTTCCCGACGCTCCTATTTCAACCCCGGCTGGCCGAAACCGAATACCTGTTTCTGATCGACCGCAGTCAGGTGCGCAACCAGCAGGTGGCGCTGTTCGAGTACTTGTTTCGGGCGTTTTGTCGGGAAAACGTGGGCATCGAGCGGTTCTTTTTTCGCCAGAACTTCGACCTGTTCACAAACGAAACCCACCCCAACGGCCTCTCGCTGCACCAACTTACCGACACCTACCGCAGCCGCACGCTCGTGGTTTGGGGCAATGGCTACCCGCTGCTGTACCCCGCCTACCCGCAGGTGGATCCCGCCTACCGTGAGGTATTAGCCGAATTTGAGGCCCGCGCCGTGCTGACGCCCGTGCCCTTCGACGACTGGGGATCGCCGGAGCAAGCCCTGCAGGATGTGTTTTTGCTGCTGCCCGCCGATTTGCCCGGACAGGTTCGGCTGATGCAGGCTTTCTCCGAAAAACAAACCCGCCAGGACGCCTACCTTCGGCAGCCCGCGCGGGAATTTTACTCAATTGAGTCCGTGGATTTTCGCCGGGTGGCCCAACTCCGCGAGTACCTCGCCGACGAGGGTCTGCTCCAGTGGCTGGCGGCCCTGGCGCTCTACCCTCGGTTGCGCTGGGAAGTGCTCGTGGAAATGGGCCGGGCCTTGCTGCCGCCCGAGCGCGTCAATTTCACCAATCTGCTCAAACTGGTGCGCATTCAGTGGATGCAGGAGGGCAGCTTGCCCGACCAAACCCGGCTCGACCTGCTCAAAATCCTGACGCCCGAAAACGAGGTTAAAGCGCGGGAAACCCTGCTGCGAATGCTCGACCACGCCGAGCGATATTTTCCGGGCGAGCATTTTTTCGACGAAGAAAAACACCTGCTGCAAGTCAGTAACCGCTTCACGCTTTTCGCCCACAACGCCCAAGTGTACGCCGATTACAAACCGGCCCTGCGGGAATTTGGGGCGTTGCGGCAGCAGGGGCTGTACCCCGACGCGGCGATGCTGCGGTATTTGGAAAACGACGAACGGCAGTGGGATACGCCCATTGAAGCTGCGGGTCCTTCTCCAGAAAACAAGGACGATTCTGACTCACGATTGCAGGAAGAAACTCAACGCATCAAAGAACGAATTGCGGAAATGCAGGAGGATCTGCTCTATGCCATCACGTATGGCAAAGTGCGGACTTCGGATGGTGGCTTACGGACTGGTGGTTCGTTGGAAGATGAGGAACGGCACCTAAAAACGGAATTAGAAGAATTGCAACAGGCATGGAACAACGCACGCCGCACTTCCCTCGACGAGTATTTCACTGCCCAACCGCCGGACGAACCCGTCGCGCCCGAACCGACCCCGGAATTACCCCCGGATCCGCGCCGGAATTATTTGTGGGCAGCAGCGGGGATTGTGTTGATCATGTTTTTAGCGACGCTGTACTTCCGCACCACGCCCCGAGCGCGGGAATTGGCCCTCGACCAGCCAATGCCCCTCACCGTGGTACTCGACTCCAACGCCTGCGTTACATCGGCTAACACCGATGCCGCCGGTTACCCCCGCTGGACCGTTTTGCTGAATGATTCGCTATTGAATATTAACGATTTGCGGGCTACTCAATCGCTTTCGCTCGGAACCTTGCTGAGCGGTTCCGGCTCGTCAGGCGGCGGTTGGGGCGACGAAACGTTCTTTTCCCAAATCGAAGCCGGTTTCCGGGCCGCGTTTCGCCCCGTCGAAACTGATTCACTAAAGTTATTCGTCAACCTCGCCGTGCGCGACACGGGCGATGCGCCGCTCCAGAGTCGCCTCGTGGCCCTGACGGGTGACACGTTGCGGGTGGGGATTGTGTGCCAATCCCCAAAACCGGAGCCGCCAAAGCCAATCGCTCCCCTCCGCGTTTCGGTCGAGTACACCAACGCCAGTGCATCGAATTTCACCAAAATCAAAACGTTCATGGATGCCCTGGACTTAGAAAAAGGCTATCGACTGGTACGCCCGTTGAAGCCCGTCGCCTACACCGGTCCTTCGCAGGTGCGCTATTTCCGCCCGGAAGACCAGATGGCAGCCGAGGTGATGACCGTCACCGCGAGCCGGGCGTTGGGAATACCCTTCACGACGCAACTCACCCAAGCCACGCGCTCGTCGCTCAATCGCCTGGAGGTATGGGTGAACAACGGCGCGGGCGCGGCCCCATTTGTTTGCCGACCGGTTTTGGCAAGTTGGTTGCAGCAGTTCAACGGCTGGGAGGGCACCTACTCCGACCGAAATTACAGTACACCGACGCTACGGTTGACGACAAGCCGGGGTTCGCAAGTCATCCTGGCCATCGACCAGGAAGTCACCTTGAACGGAAAAACGAGCACCGTCCAGGAAAATCGCATCGGGGTCGTTTCCCGGATTTGTCAGCAAAACGGCGTGTTTGTGGTGCAGACCACAACCAGCGGATCGGGCCAGGCGATGCTCATCCGGGGCGTGTCAAAAAACGCCTGCCGGGTGGCGGTTGTTACGCTCAACGGGAATACGCTCAGTGGCCCGCAAGGGCAGGTTTATTATGATAAACTGGTTAAAGGAGCCACGTTTAGCCGGTACTCGGTGCCAACGAAACCGGTTTCGCCGGGCACCGACAAAACCGGCAAAGATGAGCCTCCCACCACGGAAGTACCTAAAAACGTTCCTCAGGTGACGCCCGAACCCGCCGCCAACCAAGCTATGCAGCAGCCAATCCCGAACAACGTACCATCTAAAAATGCAGCCGACAACGTACCGGCGGCGACTTTATCAAAAGCCCTCGAAACCGTAGGCAGCACTGAAAAACTGATTGGCACGCTGGAATTCTCCGCGTTGGACGTGAAAACCAATCGGTACCAGAAACTCAGTTCGAGTGAATTGACCAGTTTAAACGAACTGAATCAGGCTTTGGAAAAAGACCGGAATCTCCGGTACCGGTTCGTGGTGTATTGCGGGAAGGCGGATTTTAGCCGCATCAAAAAAGACTTGCAAAGCCAATTTACCAAAAACACCAATCGAGTTACGATCGACCAAGTGCAACAAGCACCCACCCGCCCCTACGCCAGTATTTACGCCGTGAAAGCCGCCGCGAAGTATTGAAAAAAATGCTGAGTTCTGAATGCAGTCCGCCGCGCGGCTGGATGATTGATGTTCCGCAGGCATTCAGCGAGGCAGTTTAGGATTTTGATTTTTAGTAAGTAAAGTTGCCCTTCAAACCTTTTTTTGTCATCCCGAGGCACGAGTGACCTTGTATCTCGTTCGCTTCCCAGCAAGGTCCCGCGCGGCGTCCGCCTCGTGCCTCGGGATGACAAAAAAAGGTTTATTTTCCAGAACCCTGAACAGATTTGCCATTCAAACTTCCAACCCAAACCTATGCCCCTCTCCCTCCAAGCCCACCTCTCCGGCCCCGGCCCTAAGCGGATACTCGCCCTC
>JAJAZB010000068.1 GCA_026785975.1 Cytophagaceae bacterium
GCCAAAAACGGCTTGATGCTGCAGATACGCTATTTTCAACGGCGGTGAGTCGAATTCGTCAGCCCGTGGAATCGTTGTTCAATTGGCTTATTGAGAAAACGGCCATTGAGCAAGCCTCGAGGGTTCGCTCTGAGAAAGGGCTGATTTTACATTGTCTTGGTCGGCTGGCGGCCGCCCTTTATATTATGCTGGTCAACCCTTGATTCGCATGAGTTGTAGCATTCTACAAACTTACTCACTCGCTACGTTTGCCCATTTTCAACCTTGATTCGCATTAGTAGTAATCATGTACGGTCTTAACTGTATCGTAACATCCAACCACCCCGCCAGTTTTGATGAGTTGCGTCGTATCTTTGCGCCTGCTGATTTGCTCTGAGCATTTGACGCCACCTTCAACGGATTCTTCTACTTCGCCGCAAGTCCGTGAGTTGGTAAAGCGTCTCCGAGTTGTTTGGAAGTAGCGGAGGATTCGGGTTCCGCGTTACGAGTCCAGGGCAAATCAAAAACGGGCACCGGCTCAGGCTGCGCATTGGTTGCGTTCCTGGGCCGGTGCCCGTTTTGGCGGGGTGAAGTTTCGTAACAACGTTACGTTTCTGCCTATCTCCTGGCCAGCATCAGCAGCCCCACACCCAGGGCCATTACCCATAACGCCGTTCCACCTGAGCCGGAAGCAGGAACAGGGTTTTTGGCGATACGGGTGCGGTAAGCGGCTTGGCGGCAGGCGTCGGTGCAGTAGTGCCGGTGGGCGGGGGCGGCTTCATCGAGCGGCTCCCCGCAGTGGGTGCAGTGGCGTTCCATGTGGGGAGAATTTACCAGGACGAAAACATAGTGTTGATCCCATGCAAGGAGTAACCGCTATTCAGAACCGATTCTTCCACCTCCAACGAATCGGCCCAATCTGGATCGTACCCCATCACTACCCCGTCGAGACCCGTCAGAAAGCCATCATGATGAACACAGTACGCCTGGCCCGTGGCGGGGTGAGTGGCCAATTGGAACTCCACCCCCGCCTGACCCATCGGTACCCAGTCGGATAATTGGCCCAACTCGCCCAGGCCCATGAGTTCGTTGAGTTGCATCCCCAGTCCTTCCACGGACTCTTGTTTTTGGCGATTGGCCAGCCAGGCGCTGGCCATACTGCTGGCCTGGCCAACGACGCTCCAATTAACGTTACGGCGCTTTTGCTTCTGCACAATACTTGCCCGGAGCCGGTTGACGCGGATTTTCAGTTCCCTAATCCTGGCATCCAGGGTTTCGGTGTCGGCCTCTTCGTCGGCCCTAAGCAGACTTTTCCGCTGACGCATCCTCGCTTGCAGCTCCCGCAAGAGGGCGTCAACTTGTTGATTTAATTTTTTGATTGTCATCGGTTTTAGAAGAAAGTAGTTTAAAGACAAGGGGAATGTACGGCTCGCATAGGCACCCGTCCAACTATTTACCCGCTGTAAACACCTTGTAAACGTCGAAACATCAAACTTTCTTTGGGGCCGACGAAAAAAGGCCCTCTCCGGCTCAGAATCGGGCTTTTTGCCCATGTTGATGCGCCGGGCACATTTGAGCTGTAAACAGCCGATGTTTACAAATGTTTACAAGTGTATACGCCTGGTTTACAGGCTACTTAAGGGAAAACATACCACTTAATTGGTGTCAGCGTCGGGGTTGACCTCCGAAAATAAGTAGAAAAGTACCTCTTTGGTTGACCATTTCGTGTTTACAGGCTGTATACAAACTGTAAACATGGTGTAAACACGCCGTAAACAGGGTGTGTACAGCGTTTACGGCTCCCAGCACGAGGTGATTTCTTACTGCGGGGTAGCGAAAAATCGTAACCAAGCGCACCCCGCACTAAAAAAGCGGGAAGTGCCATTCGTGTTGCTCCGTTTCACGTGCGCTCCCCACTCTCAAACTGCACCTACTCTTGAGCCGAACGCGGCCAAGGCCAGTGCAGCGCGAAGATAAGCATTTACGTAACTTGGTTGTGGAAAACGTACCGGTGTTTAATGGTTGGGAGGTCGGATGTCAGCTCGATGATCGCCGATGCCGATGGCTAACTCCTTAAAAAATGCCTTGGCAAACGGGCTGTCGGGTCGTTCGAGTGCGTAACGAATGGCCGGTGTGCTTCTCCTTATTTAACTTTACTCCTTAAAAGTTAAATAAGGATAACCATATTTAACCCAGCCTTCGGAAGTAGCCACTCACCGGAAATAGCGGGCTTACCAATGCGGACAGTCTAAAAATGAGATAGTTGATTGGCTGATATAGGCAAGATGATGGCCATGAAGCATGGATTGTACGGCGGAAGATCAGAAATTGGAGAACCAAATGCCTTCAGGGGTTCCAGCCTGCCATTTTCGGCGTATCCGCTCGAGACCTCCGAAAGGTCTCCCTGTTTGGGGAGACCTTTTTTTGTTTGTGCAGAAGACAGAATTTTTTAGGAAAACACACTGATTTTTGAAACATTGTTCTTACACAAATTATTACAGATAGAGCTTTGATGGTCAAATACTTACAAGAAAAGATAATGTTTTAAACACTGAACCACCAGGCACGAAATCCTGTTTTCACGTAAAAGCTACCGCCAATCAAGTTTTCAATAAGGGGTACTCTGTTTAGAATAAATTTAAATAATGGAAAGGGGGGGTTTTTTTAAACGTATAAAATTGAGTGTGTTTGATGGAAAACTTTCCGACATTACTTTTGTGGCCTCGAAAAGGGTCTATCTGTCCTTTGGACGATTTAGATAAAAATTCAACGATTATGTTCAGAAGAGCACTCTGCTACTTGACAAGTACAGTTGCCGTTGTGGCGGCGACTACGCTGGGTAGTATTCCAAGCTTTGCCCAAAACGCTCCTGGTGTGGCTGCTACCCAAGCCCCAACGTCGGGCGGAGGTGCGGACGCAACGAAGGGAAAAAGCCTGTTCCAAAACAACTGTGCATCGTGCCACAACACAAACGGAGAGAAACTGATTGGGCCGGGGTTGGCGGGGATCGAAGCCCGCCGCGACGAAGCCTGGTTAATTAAATGGATTAAGAACCCGGCCGCGATGGTAGCCAGTGGCGATGCCTACGCCGTTCAGTTGTACGAAAAGTACAAGCCCGTGATGATGGCCGCTTACCCGACCTTAGCGGATGAGGATATCAAGGGAATCTTAGCTTACGTGAAGGCGGAAAATACGGTAGCACCCGCTCCTGGGCCGACGAGCGGTGGTGGTCAGGCTGTTGCGGCCAACGGCGGCGAACAATCGTCGGGACTTTTCAATGTAATCCTGATTGCCTTGCTGGTGGTGATGGTGCTGGTGTTGGTCGCCTTGTTAACGATTGTCACGCTACTCAGTCGCCTGATGGGCGTGGCTGCGGACTCGCCCGAAGCACAAAAAATACCGTTCTTCCAACGCTTGAAGGAAAATGCGGAGCGGTTGGGGGCCAATCAATCCTTCCGCACGGGCGCACTGCTTTTGTTTCTATTATTAGCCGGAAAGGCAACAATCGATGGTATGTACTCGATTGGTGTCAATCAAGGATACGCACCCAAGCAACCAATTGCTTACTCGCACAAACTTCACGCGGGGCAGTACAAGATCGATTGTAACTATTGCCACACGGGTGTCAACAAAGGGATGTCGGCTAATATTCCGTCGGCTAATATTTGTATGAACTGCCACAACGC
>JAJAZB010000069.1 GCA_026785975.1 Cytophagaceae bacterium
GGCGGAAAGCCAAGCCCAGCGGGGACATCATCAACGCCAAGAGTGAATTTAAAATCGACTCGGCGCGGTACCGAAAACGCAACCCCGGCGCGTTTATGCCGCTGGTGCTGCAAAGAGTGTATAAATCCCTCGATTACACCGGCAAAGCAGCCTGGGTCAACGGGACGTTCGTGCCGCATTTCCACGAAGCCTCCTGGCGCAATAACGCCCGGCAACTACCCAACACGGCCGATTTTTACCCGTTCCTGACGGTCAATGATTTTCTGGAACCCACGCTAATCCGGCTGGTGTACCCCATCAACCGCGCCCGGTACTTCGATGGCAACCTGCGCCGGTACAACGACAAAAGCCAGCGCAGCTACCTGTTGCCGCTAAAACCCGATTTTTTCGAGTTTTTCAGCGCCGAGGAGTTAGCCAGCGACGTGGTGCAACTGCGCATTGAAGAAACCCAGCAAGCGGGTGCGGGCACACTGAGTACCAGCCGCGTGCGGGTGATACTCCGGGTACCGATTGCGGCGAAAGGGCAGTACGTCGAGTTTTCGAAGGAGTACGAAGAAAAACCCGATCAGCCCGTCAGCGACCAGACGAAGAAAGGACAAATTGTCGAGCGGCAGTTTGGCCTGACGCTGTTTCCCTGCCTGCGCATCGACGACCCGGCTTTTGTGCCCCAGTACCGGGTTCACCTCGTCGATCGCGACGTGGCGGCGGCAACGTACAACGAAGCGTATTCCCTAAAATTTTACGCCGATGGCGACGCGCTGGCACCCCTGCCCGGCATTGCGGCCCGGGAGCGGAGCAAAAAGCAGATCAACGTGGGCGCGCAAACAACGGTGTACCCGGTGCGGCAAAACTTCGAGCGCATCGACGTGGAAGTGGGCGGCTACCGGGGCGTCATCCTGCCCAAGTGGCGGAAAGAATCCCTCGGCGACGGGACTTTTACCGTGGCGATTGATTTTGGTACGACCAACACCCACATCGAATACAACACGGCGAGCGATCCCACACCCCGGCCGTTTACAATCGAAGCCGAGGACATTCAAATTGCCACGCTGCACGACCCGGCGACGCCCGAGGAGGTTTTCAACGACAGCGGCGCCAATGCCATTGCTGACCTGGTTCCGCTCGAACTCATCCCCGAACGCATCGGGCCGGGCCACCTAAGTCGCTTTCCGCAGCGCTCGGTTTTGCTCGAAAACAAGCCCGATTTTAGCCTCAATCCCATTGGATTCGCTGATTTCAACGTGGCCTTTAGCTACGAACGCCGCGTGATTCCGGTGGGTCACAAGTCCGTATCCGACCTGAAGTGGGCCGATCTGGCCCACCAGGGCGATGCCCCCCGCAAGCGGGTGGAGGCGTATTTTCAGTCGCTTTTGTTTTTAGTGCGGAATAAAATCCTGCTCAATGGCGGCAATCCCGACCGCACCGACCTGCGCTGGTTTTACCCCCTGAGCATGACCATCGGGCAGAGCCAAACGTTTGACGATACCTGGAGAAGTGCCGCCCATGACTACCTCGGCCCCAACGCCCAGGTGCGGAAAGTGCCCGAGAGCATTGCGCCATTTTACTGGTACAGCCGGGGCGGTGGGGCCAATGCCCGGATCGTGGCTTATGGGCATCCGTCCGTGCTGGTCGACATCGGCGGCGGCACGTCGGATATTGTTGTGTTTGAGGACAATCAGCCCACGCTGATTAGCTCCGTGCGTTTTGCGGGCAACACGGTTTTTGGCGACGGGGTCAGTCAGGCCGCCTCCGAGCGTAACGGATTTGTGCGACGATACGACAAACGCGTGGCCGACTACCTCAACTCCGGCAGTAGCCTCGATCAGGGCACCGACGGGGGGCGGGCGTTGGCTGAGTTGAGCCGGGTACACAAGAGCATCAACAAGGAAAAGCCTTCGGCAGACATCGTGGCGTTCTATTTTTCACTCGCGACGCACCCCGGTTTGAAAGACCGTCTGTTCGATTTTAACGCCGAACTCCGTCGCGACCGGGATCTAAAGTGGGTTTTCATCGTGTTTTACGGGGCCATGGTATATCACGTGGCCCAACTGATGAAGGCCCGGGGTCTGGGGATGCCTCGCTTCCTGACCTTCAGCGGGACGGGTTCCCGCGTGTTGGACATCATCAGTACCCACAATTCGGGCCTGGAAACGCTGGCCAAACTTCTGTTTCAACGGGTGTACGGAGTCGATGCGTACGCCGTACCCGATGGCCTGACGCTGGTGCGCGAACGCGATTTTCCCAAAGAAGTAACCTGCAAAGGCGGTTTGAAAATGGAAGAAATTGATTTTCAGGCCGTAGAAAAACTCACCGGTAACGCCGACGTGCGCACAACGCTGCTGGGTACGGGTGAAGCCCTCGCTGGCGATACAACCACGTACCAGTCGGTAAACGACGAAACGCTACAGGAGGTTGGGGAGGAAGTTCGCCGCTTCGTGCAATTGCTCCTGAGCGATTTACCTTTTGATTTCGAAGGCCAGTTTAGCGTTGAGGGATCGTTGAAAACAACGATTGCCCCGCAATTGGTGCGGGATTTAGACTCACTCCTGAAGGAAGGGTGGTCAAAACGGCTCAGCCAGACAGGCGACAAGTCGAAGAAGCTGGACGAAACGTTGTTTTTCCTGCCCCTGATTGAAGGTCTCAATCGGTTGGCCAACTCCCTCGCTGACCAAACCACGAGCGCCGCATGAAAAAGACCCTGTACCGGCTGGTGGCCTGGGTGCTGCTCAGTGGATTGGCGACATTGGGGTATTCGCAAGTGATTGAAAACGCCGATTCGACATTGGCGCAGGCGGTAGCCCCCAATGCGGATGACACGCCTCTTTTCTTGTTGATTGGAGTGTTCGTACTGTTAGTGTACGCGCTGGTTTTGAGTTATTTGTACTTTTTTGATGCTCGGCCCAAGTTGAGAAAAAAAGCGCCAACCTGGCCAACCGAGGGCGTCATGGATCCTATCTCGCCGCCCACCAATATAGCCGAGAAACAGCACTTGAGTCAGCAGAATAAGCAACTGCGGCGGGATGTGCGCGAACTGGAAGAGTTGATTGAAAAACGGGAATTTGAAATGGAGACTATGCGCTTGGAATTGAAGAAGCGACCCGCCGCGCCAA
>JAJAZB010000070.1 GCA_026785975.1 Cytophagaceae bacterium
GAAGCCTATAAGGAATTAAGAGCAGACCAAAAAGCAAAAGTAGTTGTTGTAATGCTTACTACATCCGAAAACCCCGAAGACAAGAAAAGAGCCGGACAATTTCCTGATATTATTGGATTTAATTCTAAACCGCTAACCGAAGAAATACTTAACGGAATTTTAGAACGTTGCTTTTAACAGACAGCAAATACGCTACCGCAGACAACATCGTGCAGACAGGACAACGGACAGAAAAAAGAGGGCAGCCATTAACAAGGGCTTGCCGAATATTGCGGGTGCAGTGGTTTATCAAAGTTTCTGCTTTCTATTATCTTTGTATCGGCTTGACAGTTTTGTGCATTTAAGTCCGCCACATCGCCAATACCCGAACGTTGGCAGAGATTTCAAGGGACACTTCATTATGAATTCAATAGAAAATAAAAAAGGTTCTTTAATTATAATAAAACCCCTTTGACTAAACGTCAATTCTCAATACAATGTAAAAATTGAAATTGTAGATAATTACGAAATCTATTATATCAATCTAGCCATCGTTAGTTCTTTTTTCGGCAAAAACAGTATAGAATTAATTTCAGCGATTCTGATGCAAATTAATTTTATTAAATTATTTAATACATGAAAAAAATATTTGACAACTTTTTGTCCGAAGAGTTTAGGGAACGAGTAGAACGTATCATTATAGGTATTGCGATTACCAGTTTTCTACTGCATTTACTCGTTATTTTTTTTGTTAGTCAAGATATTATTCATATTTCCTCAAAACTCACAAAAAGTCCCATCTCTGCTGTATATACACCATTTTCTTTCATTCTGGTTTATGAAGTATTCCTGTTGGTGTTTTACTTACCGAGGTCAATCTCAAGTTACATAGGTAAACAATACGAAATTATAACACTGATTGTAATCAGGAGAATTTTCAAAGACATCGGCAACATCGAAATGTCAACCAATTGGTTCAAATTGGAAAATGACCTTCAGTTCACCTACGATGTTTTAACTACATTGATTTTGTTTTTTTTAATCCATTTATTCTATCAAAAAATTAAAAAACAAGGTGGTGAAGAGACTATCAAAATGCTTGAGGGAAAAATCAGAATAAATAAGTTCATAAAATTAAAAAAAAGCATCGCTATAGTCTTGATTCCTGTTTTGGTCGTGCTTGCATTATACTCGTTTACTATATGGATCGTCTCCTCCATACAAGACTATCTGGATAATATAACCACTTTCAAAAATATTAATAACATATTTTTTGAGGATTTCTTTATGCTCCTGATCATTATTGATGTGATATTGCTCTTGTTTTCTTTTTTTTATTCCGATAGGTTTCATAAAATCATTCGGAACTCGGGTTTTGTCATTTCGACTATTTTAATAAAGCTATCATTTTCAGTGGAAGGTGTGGTCAATAACGCTCTGATTGTGGGAGCTGTGCTTTTTGGTTATTTGATTCTGCTGATCCACAATTTATATAAAGATAGCACCGCTTCAGACTATTAATACCTTTTGTTTAAAGTGTTCCTTCTTAAAAATTCACCGACTATTGATCAAATAATTCTATCCGTTGTTGGTCTTTTTTTTGTCCGGTATTACGAGCATCAGCAGACACGTAAACGTTGTATATTTCTAAAAAAATAAAAACCTCTGCCAACATGGTATTGGCAAAAAAGGGGCTGACGGAAGTAATTGAACATTCGGAATTCTATTGTAAATTTGTGCAAAGACTGAGCTGACGGAATTCTATTTCCCCCGTCTGGCGCAAGTTTAGCGAAGCGTAACTTGTGCCTACCCATTTTGGCAGTCTGCAACTGCCTCTCCCACAAAATGACCTACGAACCACGTTGTTCGAGGTATGTCACCTCGAACGGCAAATAATCGTTGCGGACGCCGCGCGGTTCTCTGAACAACGGGCCGCGATAGCGGCCAATGTGCGGTGTAATGCGTACCGCTGTAAATCTCACTACCAACTCCTTGCTACCCCATTGGCCGCTATCGCGGCCCCGCGAGTTTTGGTTCAACGTGAAAATGACCGCGTTCAGCCCCGCCGTGAGCGTGAGGCGCTCGGAAGCGCGGTACTTCCACTGCACGAAAGGCTGGATTTGCCAGGCTCCACCCGCATAATCCCAGCGACGTTCCCAACGCGTGACGGGGTACAGCGGCGGCTCGCGCAAAATGCTGTCGATGACGTTGAAATGCAATCGTTTCAAATAAAAACCAGCCTCGAACGTGCTACGGGTGCCAATTCGTTTGGTGAGCGTGGAGTTGAGCGAGGTCTTCGCGTCGCGGAAATCGTAGCCCATCTGGTAATGCTTGCCCGTGATTTTCCCTGGGCGAAGTCGATCAAATCACGGTTAGCCCAGCTTCTCAACTGACTGTGCGCCAGTACCGTGCGCACCGATCCCGTCGTACCCAGCGGCACCACGTGGCTCGCACCCACAACCTTGCTGTCGGTAAGGGCGTAAAGCGGCAGAGAACCACGCAAGCGCAGGGAATCGTACAACCTCGTACGCTCACCCCGGAAGCGCACGACGTGATAAGAACGGATTTTCGTCGAATCAAACCCGGTGGAGTCCGGGCGAACCTGGGACAGGGCAAAGGAACTCAGAAGCAGGCCGGGCAGGAGGAAATAGCGCGTTTTCATAGTTGGAAAAATCAGTCGCAGGTGCGGCACAGGTACTGGATCGTGTTTGTTTGAAAGGATTGAGAAATTTTCATCAGGCATCACCATCTCAAGCAACTTGCCTGGTCGGCGCAACCGGCAAGTAGTGAGGTATCGGTAGTGCGAGACCACCATGCCCCAAAAACTGGTTCGGTGGGACGGAACGCCAAATTCGGCGGCTTTACGTTGAATCATCCGCGTCAGCGGACGGTAATGGGCGTGGCTCACGCGCGGAAATAAGTGGTGCGCCACATGGGCGTTTAGCCCGCCCAACATCTCCCTAACCTATCTCGGTTTGAGCAATGGCGGCATCGGGTTTACGAACAGCTTCTAAAACCTGATTGGATGGCGTGGGCAGATTTTCCAAAGTCGTCGGACTGGGGTCACCCTTCCCCCAGCAAATTTTTTATCAAGTCCGGCTTGGCCTGGCGGCTCACGTCCACGGCGGTGCCGTCGGTCAGCACGACTTGCCCGCCCTCGCCGCGCAGGTACTTCGCCACGTAGTTGAGGTTGACGATGTGCGATTTTGGGGTGCGGAAAACGGTTCGCCCTCGGCGCAGAAGTGGCAAAATGGGCAGCAGCGAGCGCTTCATGGAGTGGCTGGGGTAGTGAACCCATGAAGGTTAGAAAAAGACTGGAGTTTGGCAAACCGCTCGGTAAGAAAAAGCCCCGACCCACGCCCGCTATTTTGGCACGGCTTTTTCTCTATTCATTCACTTACCACTAAATCAGTTTTCGCCATGAACAAATATCAGGTTACCGTCACCTTCCCGGCTCCCGACAGTCAGTTTATGGCGAAAGTTCCGGCGCACCGGGCGTACATCAACAAGCTGATCTTCAGAGACGTAATCGACTATTACGCCATTAGCGCCGAGCGCACGGGCGGTTGGCTGATTATGAATGCCCGCTCCAAGCGCGAGGTGATCGAATACCTCGAAGGTTCGCCGCTCTTCGATTATTTCGACCTCGACATCGATGAGTTGATGGTGTACGACAGCGCCATGTACCGCTTTCCGAAGATGGTGCTGAATTAATTCCGAGTGATGCCCGATTGATGCAGGTTTTTAGAGGCTTCATTCGCTTTGGGCGAACAGTCAAACCGGTAGCAGGAAGCTGTCTACGAAAGCCGATACAACCTGAGTGAGTGAAGTTTAGAGTAAGCGTTATTTAAGGGTGTTCATGTTGATATCGAAACGACCATCGGTTATCTCTACGGTTTGCAAGGAATTGCCATTGCCTTTGGTCGCCTTGAACTGAAAAGTGCCAGCAATCAGGAACTTAACCGTATCCGATTTAGTGATGACGATCTAGCCCGTGGCCTGGGGATTGGTTACGAAATATCCGTCTGATTGAAAAGCTCCGTAGTTCTCAGGATAAAAATAGAAAGGTCTAATTTGAGTCTGTTTATTAAGTTGATACCTTCCAACTTCAGATCGCCGAAGATAAAGGTTAATATATTCTCCGTTTCTCATGTGAGCCCGGATATAAACACCCAAATTCTTATCATCATTAAACTGATTGTAAACAGAGCGAAACCCTCCTTCAATCGGTTTAGCACCCATAAAGCCCGGCCCGCCGTTGGGAATCCAGGCTTTTCCATTCACTTTACAGCCAAAGGTATTGGCCCCTTCCTGGGTTTCATGCGGCAAGCCATCGTCTTTTTTGCAGGTAGAAAATAGTAAAATGGTGGCAATACCCAGCAGCCCCGGAAGGTACAAAAGTGGCTTTTTCATGGCGAAAAATAGTATAAGAAATGCCCGAACGGAAACGTTTAAACGCGAGGAGCGGGAGGGGTTGGTCAGTGGCGATTAATGAGTAATTTTACTGGTAAAGTTGATTCTTTTTTTGATATCCAGGTAGTGAAAAACAACTTTTTCAGCTCTACGGGCAACGGGTATACCACTTTCGTCTGGCATTCGGGCGGGTCGGCTTTCCGCTTGAGGTACCACGGGAAGGAGCCAAACGCCCACAAAAGTGACGATGCCCGGTTTTGACAGCGCGTTGAAAGCGTCGGGAAAGGGGCACTTACCCTCACGGCTCCTGCAATCACGCCTGCTACGGTGCCTGCCCAACGCGCCTGGATGTTACAAACCCGAAAACGCCCTTCGCTAATTTTATGCGTCAACTGCTTTTTTTATTGTTTGGGAGTGTCTGGCTACTGGGTTGCCCATCGGCCCCGAAAACCGGTGGGCCTCCGGCACCTACCTCGCTTTCGGGTGAGGCGTTGGCGCGTATCCATTGCCAGAGTTGCCACGTGTTTCCAGATCCCGCTTTGCTCGACAAAAAGACGTGGAAAAACGGCGTTTTGCCCAACATGAAAATGCGCCTGGGCGTCAGCGACGCGATGCCCTTTTCGGGGATGGAATACGAGGACATCCTGGAAATCGCCAAAACCGATGCCTACCCGGCCCGGCCCCAGTTGGCCCGGTCCGACATGGATAAAATCGAGCAGTACTACCTCAGCCACGCGCCGGACAGCCTGCCCGCTCAACCCACCAAACCACCCGTTACCGTGGGTCTGCCGGGTTTTGAGACTACTTTTTTTAGATTGCCGAAGGGCGGAATTCCGATGGTGACGCACGTGAACATTGATCCGGCCCGCCACCAAACCGCCATCGCCGAGCAATCAGGTCGGGTGCGTATGTTTGACAAAACCCTGCGCCTGACCGACAGTCTGCGCGCCGAAACGGCGGTGTCCGATGTACTGCCCCCGGCAGTAAACAAGGCATACTGGATTCTGACGATGGGCATTATGCCGCCCAATGATTTAGCGAAGGGTGCCCTGTATGAATTGACCCCCGGCCAGCCCGTCCGCCCGCTGTTGCCAGGGCTGCGGCGGCCCGTCGAGGTGACCCGCACGGACCTCAACGCCGATAATGTGCCCGATGCGCTGGTGTGCAATTACGGCAATCACGCGGGTAGTCTGGCCTGGTACGAGTTGGGCGGTAAAACGCCCGTGGAGCACGTGCTCAGTGCGCGGCCCGGTGCGCGGTGTACGCACGTCGCCGATTTCGACCACGACGGGCGGCCCGATGTGCTGGCACTGTTTGCGCAGGGACTGGAAGGGATTTCCCTGTTTTACAACGAAGGAGCCGAAGCGTTTCGCGAAGAAGTTGTGCTGAGTTTCCCGCCCGTGTACGGATCGAGCTACCTGAGCGTGGTCGATTTTGATGCCGATGGCGATCTGGATTTGCTCTACGCCAATGGCGACAACGCCGACTATTCTTATCTCCCCAAACCCTACCACGGCATTCGACTGTTTACCAACGATGGAAAAAATCACTTCAGGCAGGCTTGGTTTTACCCACTCAACGGCACTCAGCAGGTTGAAGCCCGCGATTTTGATGGCGATGGCGATCTGGATGTGGCCGCCATCGCGTTTTTCCCCGATCCCCAAAAACCGAAGGAAGGCTTTGTTTACCTGAAAAATGAGGGTTCTCCGACGGGAAACCGGAAGTTTTCGGCCCATACGTTTCCTAAATCGGAACAGGGCCGCTGGTTGACGATGGATTGCGGCGATGTGGATGGCGATGGCGACGACGACATCGTGCTGGGATCGTACCTGCGGAGAGGGGCCAACCGGGTTGCCCCGTTGCCCGAAGGTTTACCTGAATTTGTCGTACTGAAAAATGGCACTTCCCGCCTCAGAGCATCCGCTCGATGAGGCGCATCACGGATAGCAAACCGTCCCGGTCGGTTTCGTCGAAGTCATCGGGGCGGTCACTGTCGACGTCGAGAACGAGCGCGACTTCCCCATTTTTGTCAAAAGCGGGCAGTACAATCTCTGATTTGGAGGCCGAACTACACGCGATGTGGCCGGGAAAAGCATCCACATCGGGTACGATCACGACTGCTCTGGTGCGATAACAGTGTCCACAAACGCCTTGACCGAAAGCAATCCGGGTGCAGGCAATCGGTCCCTGAAACGGCCCGAGTACTAATTCCTGGCCTTTTTTCAAGTAAAACCCAACCCAGAAAAATCCGAAAGATTCTTTCAACGCCGCACTGATGTTGGCCAGATTGGCAATCAAATCGGGTTCGCCCGACGTGAGGGCTTCAAGTTGCGGCAGCAGGCTGACGTAAATTTCCTGGCGGGAGGTAGTGGGGGGAAGAAGCAGTGTTTCAGCCATTCACGCTGACGTTTTGCGCTTTGAAGTATTTTTTCAGCCAGCTATCGGCAGCCTTAATTCTCCAACCCTGCCGAAATGTACCGATTGTGGGCACGAGGTTGTTAAAAACGGATGTTTCGGGCGTCAGCCGGCCTTCGACCACGGCGATTTTTAGTTCGTTTAGATTCAGGGTTTTTACATCGTTGCCATCGAGGTAAGCCACCGAGCGGTCAAAGAAATCGAGGTTCATCTCCGCGCCCAGGTCTTTCAACCAACGCGTCGAGGCGTCGATCGAGCAGCCGCTGGGTAGCGATTGGGTTTCATCCACGGCCACGACCACGAAGCGGTTGTGCAACACCCGCACCGAACCAACCAGCGGCTGGCCGTGGGCACCCCAGTTTGTCGTTTGCGCTTCCAGATTTTTCTGAATAAAAACCGCCTCCGCGCCGGTCAGCGGGCGGTTGGTTTGATACACCCACACGCGGGCGTGGTCGGGTTGTTGGTCGAAGTTGATTAACATGACTCGAATAAGTTTTTTGCCTGTCCGCATCGCAACGGCAAACCGACTACGTTTAGTTTCGGGGGCAATGTCCGTTGTGGTACCGGTTGTAGGCTTCAGTGACGAGGGTTCCGATTTTCATGAGCGAAACGGGTTGACCAGATTTCCCAAAAACCAGCTACAAGCCCTGCGCCTGCGCCACGAATTCCGCGATGTCGTAGACTTTTACGTCGGCTTCGCGCTCTTTGTTTTTTACGCCATCGGTCATCATCGTCATGCAAAACGGACAAGCCACCGCGATGGCCTGCGCCCCCGTACCCAGGGCCTCCTCGATGCGCTCGATGTTGATATCTTTTTTGCCCGGTTCGGGTTCTTTAAAATACTGTCCGCCGCCCGCTCCGCAACAAAGCCCCTGCGAGCGGGATCGTTTCATCTCGACCAGATCGGCATCGAGGGCTTCGAGTATGGCGCGTGGGGCTTCGTAGATTTTGTTGGCCCGCCCCAGGTAGCACGAGTCGTGGAAGGTAATCCGGCGGCCTTTAAACGGCTGCCCGTCTTGCGGTTTGATGCGCCCTTCGTTGATGAGGCTCTGCAAAAACGTGGAGTGGTGGACGACTTCGTAATTGCCGCCCAGGGCCGGGTACTCGTTTTTGAGCGTGTTGAAACAGTGCGGGCAAGCGGTCACGATTTTCTTAATCCCGTATCCATCAAGTACTTGAATATTCATCGTGGCCTGCATCTGAAACAGGAACTCATTGCCTGCGCGCCGGGCGGGGTCGCCAGTGCAGGATTCTTCGGTGCCCAACACGGCAAACTTGATTCCCACGGCGTTCAGGATTTTCACGAACGCAATGGTCACGCGTTTGTAGCGATCATCGAACGATCCGGCGCAGCCCACCCAGAACAACACGTCGGGGGTTTCGCCGCGCGCGGCCAGTTCGGCCATCGTCGGGACTTGGCAGGGAGTGGTTTCGGTAGTCATGAAAACAATGAAAATGTTTAGGATTCGCTAAAGCGTTGATTAAAAATGTGCTCAATCTTAGTCTTCAGGGGCGATACGTCAGTCTGAATTGAATTCCACACGATTTCGTAGTTGATGCCAAAGTATTCGTGCGTCAGGATGTTGCGGACACTTTTCAAGGTTCGCCATTCTACATCGCTGTTCTGTTTTCAAGTCTTCAGAAATGGCATTGGCTGCTTCGCCGATGTTTTCGAGCAATTTGACCAGTGCCAGCCGCCGCATCAAATCGCCCTGATAGGTTTCGTAATTGATTCCCGTCGTAAATTCTTCAATCAACGTCATCGCGTCAACCATGTGGACAAGCCTTTCGCGATCACCGAGGGGATTTCTCATAAATCAGGCGTTTGTCGCGCTCGACGTAAGGCCGGATGCGCGGATGCAGGCCCTGGCTCGATATCAAATCAACTTTTTGGGTGAGTAACTCTTCCAATTCTAACTGAATGCGGGCGAATTCAAAAAGTGTTACACCCTGTTCCAAATCTACCAGCAAGTCCACGTCGCTGTGCGCGTCAGCCTCCAGACGTGCCTGGGAACCGAACAAATATGCCCGCACAACGGGCTTTTGCGAAAAATAAGTTCGGACGGATTGAAGTTGATAGTTGGTGAGCATGGCGCTGAAAATCAGGACGTTTTTAACGTCGGTTTTCCCCGAAAAACCTCGGCCAACGCCAACGTCCGTCCGTTGAGCAGGATGATTTCATCAGGCTGGTCGTAGAGCGTCGTTAGCCAGGTTTTGGGGCGTTCGGTGCGGGTGTGAACGATCACAGAATCAGTTTTTGGGTCAATGACCATCAATATTCGCAGACTCGGCATTTTTTGATATTCGAACAATTTTTCACAAAACTCCATTTGCCGGGCTGATTCAGGAAAAATTTCCACGAGCAGATACGGGTTCATCAACATCGAATCATCGTCTTCAAAAAACACCGGTTTTCCCCGTAAAATACTAAGATCGGCGTTGTAAAGGCCGGTACAATTGGTAGGTACAAGGCGCAGGTTGCTGCCCAAAATCGAAAAATCCGATTCAACGAAAACCATTCCGAGCAAATAGGCGACGTGGGCAACGAACCACTCGTGGGTAAAAGTTTCCTGGCTTGACAACACGATCTGGCCGTAATGAAACTCCGCCGGATAGTCCGATTCTTTCTCAAACTCCAAAAACTCCTCCCAACCCGCCGGGATTCGCACGATGCCGCCATCGTTCAAAATAGCCTCCTGTTCGGCGTTGAGCCTGATTTTTTCGAGAACTCCCACGTTCTTTCAAGTTTTAAGAAAGCTACGAACTCTGATTTTACTTCAGCCCTTCCGCCCAGTTGAACCGGTCGGCGGGTGAGAATTTCCAGGGGGCCTGGTTGTTTTCGAGGTTCGAAAACATCCCGTTCCAGAGGCCCGGTGCTTTGGATTCTTCCATCACGCGGTACCGCCGCAATTGGTAAATAATGTCGAGCGGATTGATGTTGACCGGGCATTCCTGCACACAGGCCTGGCAACTGGTACACGCCAGGATTTCCTCGTCGAGGATGTAGTCGCCGAGGAGGGTTTTGCCATCGTCTTTGAACTCGCCGCCGTTGGCCTGCGTGTTCCGACCGATGTCTTCGAGCCGGTCGCGGGTGTCCATCATGATTTTGCGGGGCGAGAGTTTTTTGCCCGTGATACTGGCCGGACAAGCCGCCGTGCAACGCCCGCACTCGGTGCAGGAGTAGGCATCCATGAGGTTTTTCCAGGTCAAATCCATCACGTCTTTCGCGCCGAATTTGCCGGGGACCCCACTGTCGGGAGCGGGGGTTTCAGGAGCATCGGTTGCCACTTCCGGTTGACTCAAACCCAGCATAATTTTCACCTCGTTGGTCACCTCCGGCATATTTTGCATTTCACCTTTGGGGGCCAGTTTCGAGAAATACACGTTGGGGAAGGCCAGCAAAATATGCAGGTGTTTGGAGTAGCTGAGGTACACGGCAAAAGCCATGATGCCCAAAATATGCGCCCACCACGCGACGCGTTCGTACGCAATCAGCGCCGATGTATTCCAGCCTTCAAACAAGGGCATGAACCATTGACTCACGATGAACGGCTGCAAACCCGCCACCTGGTAATGTTCATCGCCCCGCAGGCGGAGCACGGTATCCGAGGCATTCCAGGTTAGAAAAGCCAGCATCAGCACGATCTCGATCACTAAAATAATGGCGGCATCGGTGCGGGGCCAACGGCCCATTTCGCGGTACCGCTCGGGTTGAAACCGGGCTACTTTCAGCAGGTATCGCCGCGCCAGAAACCCTACGCAAACCAAAAGTACGCCCAAAGCCAACACTTCAAAAATGTTAATCAAAAATGGGTAAAGTGCTGACGTATACGGGGCAAACAGCCGGTGCGTACCCAGGATTCCGTCGAGAATAATTTCGAGAACCTCAATATTGATGATGATAAACCCCAGGTAAATCACCAAATGCATGAAGGCCACGAGCGGTTTGGCAAACATCTTTTTTTGGCCAAACGCCACCAACGCCATGATTTTGAGCCGCTCCTGGGGGCGATCGGTGCGGTCTTCGTCCCGCCCCAGCCGGATGGTGCTGGCGATGAGCCGCCCCCGTCGCAGAATCAGGTACGAAGCCAGCGCAATGGCGGCCAGAAATAATACTTGCTGAAGGTATCCAATCATGATTGTCAGGTGCAAAACCGGGTTAACGGTAAAAGTAGAAAAACGCCGGACTTGTTTTTAAGAAATTCTTACTCAGTGATTGAATTATTGATCATTGGCGTTCCCCACGAACTGCCCGTTTTGCCAGCGGCCCTGCTGAATGAGTTTGCCCGCCGAATCCGTCAGTACGCCTTGCCCCGTGAGGCTATCGAGGCGGGCTTTCGCCCAGGTACCGCTCAGCCTGCGGCCATCGGCAAACCGGTATTCGCCTTTCCCGGCGGGTTGCCCGTTTTTGTATTCGCCCGAATAGCCCAACTCATCGCGAAAACGTAGCAAGTACGTGTCGGGTTCGGTCAGGTGCAGCACGACTTCAAACTTGTCGGGATTGGACACGACCACCGGGTAGAGATACCGACCCGTTGACGAAAAACCCAGCGCATCGAGCACGACGTAATTGACTTTATGCCGCCGCAGGTCATCGAGAAAGGCTTTTTGGTCGGCGGTGAAGGCATAACCCGACACGAAACGGTCGGCAAAAAGGTAAAACAAACTGGTTTTGCGCACCGAAATCACGGAGCCGGGTGGCGTGTTTTCGCGCGCCCACCGGGCCGTTTCAATGTAATTTTTATAGCTGGCATCGTACTCGCCAAATTTGGCGTACAAGTGCTTCTGCTTGACGACGGGCGTAAACAGAAAAACGAATCCGAGCAACGTCAAGGGCAGCAGCGTGTTGACGGCCAGCGCGTTGCGCACGTTGACCCACGCCAGCAAGTATTTCAAACTTTCGTAGAACCCGAACAACGCCAGAAAAACAAAGAAGGGAATCAAGTGAAACACCAGCCGCACACCCGTCCAAACCGGCGGGTAAATCAGCAGAATGCCCAGCGTCGCCACCACGTAACCCGCCAGCAACAATCGGTCGGCGTGCAACCGCCAGAGTCCGTAACCCATCAGCACCAGCAAACCTAATCCAGCAATCCACTCCATCGGCGTGATGGCCGCCTGGTAGTCAACCTGCATAAAACTCAGCACGCTGCTCGGAATTTCGCGCGTCAGGTACCGTTCGGTGTTCTCGAAAAATCGCGATACCCAGGCTCCGATGCCCTGCAATTGCCCCAATTCGGGCCGAAGCGGATTGATCTGACTGAGTTGCGACACACGGGCATCGCCGCCCAGCCCCCGGTTGCGCAGGTACCAGGGCAGGCAAAGCAGCCCGAAACCAACCACCGTCATTGCCAAATGCACCCAGCGACGACGGTAGAGCAGCACCAGGCCCGTTGCCGCCAACAGCGCCAGAGCCACGTTGCGGATGTGGTACGAAAACGCCAGTGTCGCGATGAAGGCGTACAACCAGGGATCCCGAAAGGCGGGTTTGGCGAAATCTATTTTTTCAAATAAAACGAGCGCCAACAACGAAAACGCCAAAAACGACATTTCGCTCATTTCGATGGTGGCGTACTCCAACATGGTGGCGTTGAGCAAAAGCAGCAGACAACCTACGAAAGACAGATGCACATTGCCCGATAGCCGTCGGAATTCCCGGAACAACAACAAAACGGAGAGCAGCAGGAAAAAGCTATTCAGGGCTTTGACGGTGTTGATGTTGTCCGAAAAAACCTTCATCACGCCCGCAATTAGCAGCGGATACCCCGGCGGAAAGTGGTGATGCGGTGTTTTATCGACCGACGAAATATTGACGTAGCCCTCGCCGGTGGCCAGCGCCTTGCCCAGGATGTAATACTCGGTGTTGTCGCCGATGAGTGCTTCTTTCGTATCAAAAACGTAGCGACACAGGCTAAAACCGATAATCAGCAACAGCACCGGGTAGGCGATACCCAGCCAGTCGAAGGTTCGACGCGGCGGCGCGGCAGTCAGTTTAGACGGGGGAGTTGTTGCGGCGGGCGGGGCCGGGCGGGGCGTTGGTTTAGGCGTTGGTTTTGAGGATTTAGCCATATTTATCGGGTGACAATCTCAGGTTTTCAAAGATAGTGCCAATTGGGGTGGTCAATGCTTTCACTCTTCTGACTTACTTATCCACGCGGCGGGCAACGATTTGGTGTGTCGGGCACCGAGTTCGCGGATTTTCTCGGCGGTACGAACCACGTTGCCCCGGCCTTCAAACAATCGTTTCACCGCGTCGCGGTACTCAGTCTGGGCCAATTCCATCTGGCGTTCCACTTTGGTGAAATCTTCCAGAACCCCCGCCAGCTTGTCGTACAATTCGCCGCTCAACCGCGCGATTTCGAGGGCATTTTTGCTCTGCTTTTCCATTTTCCAAACACTCGCCACGGTGCGCAGCGTGGCCAGCAACGTGGTCGGGCTAACCAGCACGATGCGGCGCTCCCAGGCAAAATTGAACAACTCGGTGTCGCGCTGAATCGCCAGACTGAACGCCGACTCGATGGGCATGAACAGCAACGTAAATTCGGGCGACGAAAACTCCTCGGACGAGTAGTAACTTTTGTCGCCCAATTGCCGGACGTGCCCCCGCACCGAGGCTAAGTGCGCCAGCAAACAACGTTCGCGCTCGGGTTCGTCGTCGCAGTTGATCCACTGTTCGTAGGCCACCAACGACACTTTGGCATCGACGACGAGGTGTTTCTGGTCGGGCAAAAACACGACCACGTCGGGCCGGATGATGTCCGCACTGCCGTTGCGCGTGGTGACCTGCGTGCGGTACTCGATGCCCGGCGTCAGGCCCGACCGTTCGAGTACTTTTTCCAGAATCAACTCGCCCCAATTGCCCTGGCGCTTGGTGTCGCCCCGGAGTGCTTTCGACAGGTTATCCGCATCCTGGCTGAGCCGGGCGCTCATCGTATTCAGTTGCCGAATCTCCTCCCGTAGGCTGATTTTCTCCCGCAATTCCACGTTGTAACTCTCCTCGACCCGCTTTTCGAACGCCTGAATCTTGTCGCTCAAGGGCCGTAGCACTTCGTTCAATTGCGTCCGATTCTGTTCGGTAAATCGCCGACTTTTATCTTCCAGAATATCCGCCGCCAAATTCTTGAATTCACTCGTGAAACGCCCCTGCAAGCCCTCCATCTCACTTTTTTGGGTTTGTAATTTATCTTCCAAATTTCGATAATCCGCTTCGAGCGCGGCAATTTGCCGGGCCTGATCGAGGATGGTTTCGCGCTCGCGGGCGAGGTCGGTTTGTGTTTTTCCCATCCCACCCAACCGGGCGCGGGCGATTTGCCAGGCGGAAAAACCGCCGAGTGCGAGGCCGGTAAGGAGAAAAAGCAGTTCGGGCATATTGCAAACTTTAGCAAAGTTCGGCAATTTGCCAAAGTTAACTGTCCATCCATGAAGCGTCTTAAAATTTCCAACGCCGAAGTTCAATCCCTGCTTGCCAAAAAAACTTTTTCGTACCCGAAATATGCCATGCAACTTATTACCCTGGCCAATGCGAATGCGCAGATTACCCGCGCTCGGATTGTTGGGCAAATGGGCGAACTTATCCGGCAATTCGAAGGAAAAACGCTCGACGAATGGTCCTACTGGTACACCGGGCAACACCCGGACTCCACCGGTAAAGCAACGGATAAAGTATTTGCCATGATGGAAGCCATGCAACGGACTATCGTCGAGGTTGACCGCGACCTGGTTCGCCGGTGGGCCGAAGAAATGGCCATCATTAAAACCTTTGCCGGGCTGAAGTTTCAGGAGGCTATTCTCAAAAAACTGGCCGAAGTCACGCAGACCGATTATAAAGTAGCCACCAAAGTCGAAGAAAGCGTGGGCATTGATGGTCACGTGGGTGATGTCGCCGTAAGCATCAAGCCGCACACGTACAAAGCGAAGATTTTGAGCGGGAAAATTGAAGTGGCAATGGTTTTCCACGCCAAAACGAAGGACGGCATCCTGATTGAATACGACTTTTAAAACGCCGGTACCTGCGTACGACTGTGCCCCTTTCTGAATACTTTGCCGTTTTGGCAGGAAATTTCCCAGATTTCTACTTGGTTTTCGGGGCGTTGAATGAAGTTGAAACACAACACCTGGGGCGGAGACAGATCTTTTGGTTACTCATTCTTATATTCATTCACTCATTGGTTCATTTATTGAAAACACCCATGTCTAATCATCGCCAGAAAATCTACCTCTCTTCGGGCCTGTGCCTGGCCTGCCTGTTCCTCGGCGCTTTCGCGGCGCATCGCTGGGCTGACGCTCCGCTGACGGTCGGCGTGGTGCGTCAGGCCGAGCAACTCATGGGCCTGGAATTCTCGGATGCCGAGGCCGACTCGATGCTGACGGAGCTGACCGATAACCGGAAGAGCTACGAAGCGATGCGGAAAATCGACGTAAAAAACGACGTGGCGCCCGCCTTGCTTTTTGATCCGCTGCCGGTCGGATTTCAATTTGAAAAAGTCCAGAACCCGTTGAAACTATCCCCGCTGGTCGCGGTGAACGTACCCGCCAACCGCGACGATCTGGCTTTTCTCTCAATTCGGCAGTTGAGCGAATTACTGCGCACCAAACAACTTTCTTCCCTCGAACTGACCCGATTTTTTCTGGGCCGCTTAAAAAAACACGACCCGCAACTTCATTGCGTCGTCACGCTAACGGAAGACTTGGCCTTGAAGCAAGCTGCCACCGCCGATGCCGAAATCAAGGCGGGGCGTTACCGAGGTCCGTTGCATGGCATTCCCTACGGCGCAAAGGATCTTTTGGCTAAAAAAGGCTACAAAACCACCTGGGGTTCGGTTCCTTACCGGGATCAAACCCTCGACTACGACGCTACCGTGGTGCAACGCCTCGAAAAAGCCGGGGCCGTGCTCTGCGCCAAACTCAGCCTCGGCGAGTTGGCCTGGGGCGACGTGTGGTTTGGCGGCACGACCAAAAACCCATGGGATTTAAGCCAGGGTTCGAGCGGCTCTTCGGCGGGGTCGGCTTCGTCGGTGGCGGCGGGTTGTTTACCGTTTGCCATTGGCTCCGAAACGCTCGGTAGCATCGTGTCGCCTTCGTCGGAATGTGGCACCACGGGCCTACGGCCCACGTTTGGACGGGTACCCCGCACGGGTGCCATGACCCTCAGTTGGAGCATGGACAAACTCGGGCCGATCACCCGAAACGTGGAAGATTTAGCGTTGGTTTTCGATGCCATCCGGGGTACCGACGGCCGGGATGCCACGGTACGCAACGCGCCCTTCAACTACGACGGCACGCAGGCGCTCAAGGGCATGAAGATTGGTTTTTTGAAAAAAGCGTTTGACCGGAAATACCCGAATCACGCCGCCGATTCGCTCACGCTCTCGGTGCTGCGGAAGTTGGGGGCGCAACTGGTGCCCATTGAACTACCCGATTACCCAGTCGGTGACATGACCCTGCTGCTGTCGGTGGAGGGAGCCGCCGCCTTTGACGAACTCACGCGCTCTAACCGCGATGACCAGATGGTTCGGCAAATCAAAAATGCCTGGCCCAACGTGTTCCGGGCAGCGCGGTTTGTCCCCGCCGTGGAGTACATTCAGGCCAACCGCCTCCGCACAAAACTCATTCAGGAGATGCACCAAACCTTGCAAGGCATCGATGTGTACGTATCGCCCGCATTTGGCGGACCAAACCTGGCCCTCACCAACCTGACGGGCCATCCCTGCGTGGTGCTGCCCAATGGCTTCCGCCCGGAAGCGGGCAAACCTGACCGCCCTACCAGCATCACGTTCATGGGCCAATTATTTGGCGAAGCCAAACTCCTGCAAGTGGCCCGCGCGTACCAGGAAGCAACAGATTTTCATAAAAAACACCCAAAGCTTTGAGTATGAGGGTTTGAAGTTTGAAAGGTTTGAGGGTTTGATGATCTGAGGGTTTGAGGTTTGAGAGTTTGAAAATTCTCGGTCCCTTCCAACCTCAAACCTTTCAAACCCTCATACCTCCTCTCACCGCCCCCGTCGCCAGCCGTTTTCGACGAAGAGGGGGATGAACTCGTTGGGAATAAAAAGCCGGTCCTCCAGGTTGGAAATTGTGAAGTATTTCTCCGGCCGGATGAGTACGTTGTCGGTTTTACCGAGGTCGATGACCCAGCGGCTGGGCGGGCGGCGTTGGGCCAAAAACCGCAACTCGAAGGGCATGAGCCGCAGTGGATTACCAGTGACGAATACGCCTTTTTTGGCCTCCCGTGCATTTTTTACCCAGGTGCGGGCCGCCGTAAGTTTAGGACTCCGACCAATTTTCTCCCGAAACTGAGCCGGGTTTTCACCAACGGAATTTACGGGCGATTTGTCTTTGACGAAGGGATCGACGTTTGGGAAAATGAAATACGGGACCACCAATCCGGCTTCCAACAGGCGTTCGTTGTAAAAAATGGGTCGGGGTTCTTCGGCTTTATCGGCGTTGATGTAGGCCAGCATTCGCCCGTAGCCATCCATGATTTCGTAGCCGAACGCCAGGAAAAACTTAAAACTTTCCCGAGTCTGGCCGAGCGCCGTGATGTCTTGTTGGACTTCCTGCTTCAAAAACGCTTCGGCGGGCTCAGCATGGTGGGCGTGGTTGGTGGCCGTACCCGGCCCGGTGACCGTTTTCAGGTAATTTTTTAATCTAACCGGCAATTTCAGTTCGCCGTATTTGACGTCGTCGAAGGGATTCGAGAGAAATTCTTCCCATCTCGGACTGGTGATGGAAACAAAATCGGTATGCCCGCCACCCGGAAAATCGAAGCTCACTTCGGCCGCGTCGATGCCCAGGAAACGGACCCCGAAATTGCCAATTGCCCGCACGTTGAGCGTGTCGCCGTCGTGAATTTGCTGGGCGGGACTGCCAATGCCCGCTCCGTGGACGCCCAGTCCGACCACTTATAAAAATCTGCGACCACCCAAGCGCTATCGGTGCTGGCAGTGGCTTTTCTTCAAACTTGTCCTACACCCCGTTTATCGGTAGAGTAAGCAAATTCAAAAGAAAGCTACGGTAATTTACCCGGCTGGTTTTGGCCGTACCCTCAAAATCCGACAACTTCACAAAAATTTAACTTGGGTGCGGTAGGTGTGCCACGGTTACGCGCTCCTAATCGGTTGGTTAATCGTCTGGCTAACCGTGGCACGCCTAACGCCTAAGGTACCCGAGGCACCTGTTCACCCCAAAAATTTAATATGCCTACCCATGCGAAACCTGTTTATCACCGCTTGCCTGTTTATTCATTGCCTCGCTGCTACCGCCCAAATGGGCAACGTGCAGGAGGGCAAAACCGTTAAAAGTACGCTGTTAGGCAAAAACGTCCGGTACTCCGTGTACCTGCCGCCTAATTTTGGTACGTCCGAACGTAAATATCCGGTGGTGTACCTGCTCCACGGCTACGGCGACGACGAAACGGGCTGGGTGCAATTTGGCGAAGTAAACCGCCTGGCCGACAAAGCCATCGCCGATGGTACGATTCCCCCGATGATTATCGTCATGCCCGACGGGCAGAAAGACTGGTACGTCAACTCGGTCGACGGGAAGGTAAAATGGGAAGATTTTTTCATTCAGGAATTCCTACCCGCCATCGAAAAGACTTACCCCATTCGCGCCGAAAAGCGCTACCGGGGCATCGCCGGGTTGTCGATGGGCGGTTACGGCTCGCTCGTCATGGCCACTAAGCACCCGGATCTGTTTGCGGCTTGCGCCCCGCTGAGTGCCGCCGTTTGGACGGATGAAGAAATCAAAAATTTTCCGGAGGCGAACTACACGGGTTTTTTCAAAAACCTCTTTGGCGTTGGTAGCAATGGCAACCGTATTTCGGAGCACTGGAAGGCCAATTCAATCCTGACTATTATGGAAACCGGCGATCAGGAAAAGCTAAAATCCGTGCGGTACTGGATTGATTGCGGCGACGACGATTTCCTCATCGGTGGCAATTGTGCTCTACACCTGCTGATGAAAGACAAGAAGATTCCGCACAAATTCATGGTTCGCCACGGCGAGCACAATTGGCCGTACTGGCGCAGTGGCATCATCCCAGCCTTGCAGTTTATTGGCGAGAGTTTTCACCAGTTTTGAAAACGGTCATTGAATCACGCCCAGTTCTTCCAGCGCTTCGTCAATGTCCCTGGCACCGGGGAAAAACGAGAGCAGCCGCAGCAAAATAGCCTCCACCACCGCATCCGGGCAGGAAGCACCGCAGGTGAGCAGGATCGTCAGCGGGCGCTGATCGGGCAGAAAATGGGTCGTCACTTTTTCCTGTTTTTGGTGCAAATCGTAATGCTGAATCAGCGTCGGCGAAAGAATCTTGTGCTCCGATTCGATGAAATACGTCGGCAGCTGGTGTTCGCAGAGTTCGACCAGGTGCGAGGTGTTCGACGAATTATAGCCGCCCGCCACGATGGCTACGTCGGCCTCTGCGTCGAGTAAGCCGTAGGTGGCGCTTTGGTTGTCGTTGGTGGCGTAGCAAAGCGTGTCGCGGGTGTCGGCAAAATGCGTGGTCACGTCGCGGCCATCGATGCCAAAATGCGCCACCGTGACCTGCTTGAGGTGATCGGCAATGGCCTGAGTGTCCGAAGCCAGCATCGTCGTCTGGTTGACAACGCCGATGCGCCGGAGGTCTTTCGTGACGTCGAACCCTTCGGAAAACTGGCCTTTAAATTCCTGGTAAAATCCCCCGGCTGGTTTCTCGCCCGTGATGTACTTTGCCAACTCCTGCGCTTCGCCCATGTCGCGCACCACGACGGTGGGCGCGGCCTCCTTGCTGTGCGAAAACGTGGCGCGGGTTTCTTCGTGCGTCGGCTTACCGTGAATAATCACCGTGTAATCCTTCTTGCCAATGGCCGCCGCGCGGTTCCACACTTTTTCCACAAACGGGCACGTGGTATCGTACTGGTAGGCGTTGATGCCAATTTCGGCCAGCTTCCGCTGAATTTCGAGCGTGGTCCCAAAGGCGGGTACAATCACGATGTCAGCGGCACTCAGTTTGTCCCAGGGAATTATTTGTTGCCCACTCGTTTCCATGATAAACCGCACACCCCGGCTGTGCAGATCGCGATTAACGTCCGGGTTGTGAATCATCTCGCTGAGCAGGTAAATATTCTTGTCGGGGTTTTCGGCGATGGTTTTGTACGCAATTTCAATGGCGTTTTCGACCCCATAACAAAAGCCAAAGTGTCGGGCAATCAAAAATTGTACGGGACCAAAATCCAGTTTGGTCGGCGAAAAATCCTTCTTGAGCTTATCCTGCTGCCGACGGAACTCCTTGATGCCACCGATGATGGTACTTTTGTAGAGGTCGGGAATTTGGAAAGACTTCATTTTTTTTATGCGCAGCGTAGGTTGCGCTGGCGAGAGGATAGTACTCATCATGGTTAACAACGTTCGGGCCATTGAGGTTTACAAAAGTACGGCATAACCCCGACTGGCTAAACGCCAGACCGCTCGAAAAATTCGGAAAATGAGTGGCCCACGGCTTAAGTCGGGGTTTTATCAGTCTATAATTCATTCGCATCTATCGCGTTGCAATCCCGATTTGAAAACGATCCTGGCCAGAATTTTCTTAATTTCTTCCTACCTTTCCAGGACAATTCACCACTAAACCGTCGTAAAAATGAACGCACCGGCTACGATGGTTTGATAAAATAGAGTCATTTCAGGATTTGAAAATCCGCTGAATGGCTCCATTTTCACGTTTTTTCAAACTGACTTTTTTAACTTTAAACCACTTCCAGAACCAATGGACCAAAACCAATCTGATTCCTCCCGACGGGAATTCATCAAGAAAGGAGCCGTAGCCGCCGCTGCGTTTTACATCGTGCCCCGCCACGTGTTGGGCAAAGGGTTTATCGCCCCTTCCGACAAACTCAACCTGGCCGCCGTTGGCTCCGGGGGCAAGGGCGCTTCCGACATCGCCAATGCCTACAACGCGGGTTCGGAAAACGTCGTGGCGCTCTGCGACCTCGACTGGGACCGGGCGAAGAACTCGGTCACTAAATTCCCCAACGCGAAGAAATACAAAGATTACCGCAAAATGCTTGACGAGATGAAAGGCGGCATCGACGCCGTGACCATCTCGACGCCCGACCACATGCACGCGCCCATCGCGATGGCGGCCATGCAGTTGGGCAAACACGTGTACGTACAAAAACCCCTCACGCACGACATTTACGAAGCCCGGATGCTCACCGAAGCCGCCCGGAAGTACAAAGTTGTGACGCAAATGGGCAATCAGGGTGCCTCCAGCGATGGTTCGCAGCAGTTGGTCGAGTGGTTTGACAAGGGCCTGATTGGCCCGGTTCACACCGCCCACATCTGGACCAACCGGCCCGTGTGGCCCCAGGGCATTCCGGCACCGACCGATAAGCCCGCCCTGCCCGAAGGCATCAGCAAGGAGGATTGGGACTTGTTTATCGGCACGGCCAACTACGTGGATTACCACCCGTTGTACCACCATTTCAAATGGCGGGGTTGGTGGAATTTCGGCACGGGTGCCCTCGGCGATATGGGTTGCCACCTGATCGATCCGGCCTTCCGGGTACTCGGCCTCGGTTACCCCACCGAGGTGGAATGCAGCGTCGGGCAGGTTTTCACGAAAGACTGGTCGGCTGAATATATTCCTGAAGGCTGCCCGCCGTCGTCGAACGTGCAGTTGAAGTTCCCGGCTACGAAAAAGAACAAGTCGGAAGTGACGATGATCTGGAACGACGGAGGCCTCCGGCCTTTCCACCCCGATCTGATTCCGGCCAACGACTACCTGGGCGAACCGGATAGTTCAAACGGCGGTATTCTCATCGGTTCCAAAGGCGTCATGACCTTCGGCACCTACGGCTTGGGGCCACAGATTTACTTCAAGGACGGCAAGAAACTGGTGCAGCAAAATATAAGGACTGACTTTCAAAAATTGCCCGAAAATGGTCACCAGGTCGCCTGGGGCCGGGCTTGCAAGGCGGGTTTTGGTAGTGCGGAACACAAAGCGCTGACGTCGTCGTTCGACTACTCGGGTCCCCTGACCGAAACCGTGTTGATGGGCAATCTGGCCATCCGCAGCTATGGCTTGCGCACGGCCAACGCCAACGGGCGGGGCTTCAGCTTTCCTGGTCGGAAAAAACTGCTCTGGGATGGTCAAAACATGAAAATCACCAACTTCGACGAGGCCAACCAATTTGTTCGCCGCCAGTACCGCGACGGCTGGAGTTTGGGCGCGTAATTTGGTTTGAGGGGTTTGAAGAGAGGTTTGATGGTTTGAGGAGTTGGTATCAATTTTTCAACCTGCCAAACCCTTCAAACCTCTCTTCAAACCCCTCAAACCATTAGCCTGGCCATGCTCAATCTTCGGGCACTCACCGGCGAATTTGTCCAACGAATGCAACAGCACTACGGCAAGCGGCTGGCCCGCGTGGTGTTGTACGGCAGCTACGCGCGCGGCGATTTTCACGCCGAGTCAGACGTGGATTTGCTGGTCTTTGTATGAGCGAAGATCTATCCAGGTGCCTGCTGAAGGCTGAAGACGAATGTAAGGTTGCCGTAAGGCTGCTCCCTGCCCAACTTCGTTGCGAGGCGGTCAACCATTGCTATTATTCCTTCTTCTGGATAGTGCGCGGCTTATTATTGGATAAAGACATTCATGCAAAAACGCACTCAGGCGTGGAGACCCAATTTTCTAACTTATACCTGATGTTACGCCACCTTTTGAGCGGCTAGTTTATATTTGGATATGCCCACCACAGTTGATCTCCATACCGACTACCTGCCCAGTAGCTTTGGCCAGACAACCCCTACCGGGCTTTCCCGCTCAACCGACGGGGCGGTTGGCCACGACGCGATCAGGGATTTACTCAATCGACTTCAAGGCGACAATCGAACCCTCTGGCAACATGTGGAACCAATGATTCGCCAAATTCAGTAACCTGACGGGGTTTTGTTGACTGATGACAGCATCGCTCACAAACCTCATCGTGATGAAAACGGTCTGGTGACCACTCATTATGACCATACCAGTGGGCAATATGGGCGGGGTATAAACTTTGTCAGCCTGCTCTATCAGACCAGCAAAGGCCAGTGTCCGCTCAGTTTTGAGCCAGTCATTAAGGCCCAGCAGTGCGAATTGAAAACCCGCAAAACAGTTTGGCCGGTCCGCCGGTGCGGGTCGGATCGTACCCAGCACCAGATGTTTCAGGACATGGTGCGGCAGGCCCATCAAAACGCAGTCCCCTCCCGCTATGGGCTGGCCGACTCCTGGTACACCAATTGGGATACTAGCAACCTGGTTCTGAGCTTGAAGCATCATTACCTGGGAGCGGTCAAGTCCAACCTCGAAGTAGCCCTCTCCAAACACGACCGGGCAAACGGTAAGTTTTTCAAAATCAGCAGTTTAAAGCTCCAGCCAGGCACCGTATTGACCGTCTTCATCCGCTCGGTGGCCACCCCCGTGGCGACATCTTTCCCAACAAAGATGGGTCAGTCGGTGAACTGCTCTTGCTGACCACCGATGTGACCATGACTTACCAACAACTCCTGACTGACAACTTCCCAAAAACGGTGGGGCATCGAGCCGGGCCGCCGGGCGGAGTATCACAAGTCACTCAAACCGAATGCGTCACTGGAGAAATCGCCCACGGGCACCCCCCGTACTCAGGCTAATCATTTGTTCGCCAGCACCGGCGCCTACGTCAAGTTAGAGCATTTGCGACTGGCATGGGCCACTAATCACTTTGCCTTGAAAGGGCGGTTGTATCTCAAAGCTATATGGGCTTGCAACAGTACACTGGAGATTTTTCTCAGACAGCCATCGGGGAGGTGTAAAAATAAGATTCTTGTCGAGTAGGGGTCTGATAATTCAAGCTTGAATGTTTCCGCCGACGATTGTACCGCAGCGGCGGACCGTCAGCCCTCGATGTACTCGAACGTGGCCAACCGGCCCGCGGCCCGCGTCTGAAAATCAACATGGTTCACCAGCTCACTTTTGAACGTCTTAAAAAAGCTCTCGGCCACCGC
>JAJAZB010000071.1 GCA_026785975.1 Cytophagaceae bacterium
GGGTAGCCTCCTGCAACTCGGGCGTCAGGGATGATTTTTCGTACTTCCGCACCGGCAAACCGTCGTCGTCGGAAGGTAGCGCCGAGATCGGTTTATTTTGGAAAATAGCCGACTGCCGCAACACGCTAAAACTCGTGGCGTACACGACAAAGGCCATGTGCGCAGCGATGAGGTGGTCGCCCAGATCGTCGGGAAAGTAGAGGCGGCAAACCAGAAATACGACGACGATCGAGCAGAGTTGCAAGGCCAATCGCCGGTACCAGGCCAGGTTAGGATTCTGGTTGGAAAAGAAAGTAAGTCCTTGTTGGCGAAAGGCTTTTGCCAGTTGCGAAAGGCTCAATGTCAGGTAGATGCCCATACTGACCAACGTCATTTCGATGATCTGGTCTTTGAGCCAGAATGCCCAGGCCGGGCCGTAGTATTGCACCGGAAGATCGGGTAAGTTGTTGTGAAACGCGCTGATGTAGAAGTTGTATTTGAAGGCTTCCGGCTGAGGGTAGAAAATCAGGCACAGGTACACGAAATACAAACCAGCGGGAAGAAAATGCAACCACTGCCGCCGCTGGAATCGACCCGAAAGACTGGTTTGGAAGTACAGGTAAACGAGCGGCGAAATGAGCAGATTGATGGGTTCGGTAACGTCGTCGAGCCAGACGACCCGGAACATATAGTTGGTGTAACAAAGCCACACATCGGCCATCAGCAGGGAGAGGCCCAGTAGCAACCAACCCAGAAAACGATTGGCAAACTGAGCGCCCCGGCTGTGCCGCAGAAAAAAATAAGCCAGCAGCGGCCCCTGCACAATTCCCAAAAAAATCAGGAGCGCGAATAAGTCAATTTTCGGGGGCAGCATGACCATGCGAAGGACGCGGAAGCAAAAAACCTGTGGTTCGGATAGGCTTCCAAATTACGTCTTTCGGCAACGTTGAGCAAATCTGAGTGGATTCTGAATTTTGGCAAACCGAAACCTCCTGCTGCATTTACGAAACAGGATGTTCTCTACAACTGACTGATTTTCTCGGAAAGAAGCCGTTTTTCCACTTCCGACGAAGTCAGCGAAATGGCGCGTTCCAGACTGATTTGGGCGGCTTGCTTTTGGCCTGTCCGGGCCAATAAGTCCCCTTTCACCGCGTGATGGAGGTAGTTGGTTTTAAGCGAATCGGCGAGGGATTCCAGGGCCAAAAGGCCCGCTTCGGCGCCCGAAACCGTTTTACCGGACGGCAACAGACCTTCCGTCAGGATGAATTTTCCCTGGGCGGCGATGCCACCGATCCAGGTATTCCACTTCGCGATTTCGGCCTGAATGGCTTCGGCAGAGAGTTCGGCGAAGGAATCTTCTTGGGACCTGGTGTTGTGGAAAATGAGCATGAACTTGTCCATGAGGTTTGGAAAAATTTAGGAGTGAAACGGATAAAAGATTTTGGTATTCTGAGCAAAAACCGAGAGAGTCGCCCGGTATAAACCGACTCGTTCTGCGGTTTTCAGGTCAATGACGAACGAATTGCTCTAAACCGGACAAGGGCGGTAAATTTTTATTGATTTTTTAGTCAATCGAAGCGCGAGGATCACCCTTCGACTCCGCTCAGGGTGACCTCCACTATAAAACCGAAGTGCCTTTGAAACGGGGTATAAAAAAGGACGCACCTGCTTGGCAGGTGCGTCCCGGAAAGATTCTAAAGCCAAACGGATTAGTGTTTGAGGATGTTAAGCAAATAATCCCCATACCCGCTTTTGCGCAGGGGTTGGGCCAACGCCTCCAGTTGGGCGGCGTCGATGAAACCCATCCGGTAGGCCACTTCTTCGATACAGCCGATTTTCAAACCCTGCCGCTCTTCAATGACCTGCACAAACTGCCCGGCCTGCATCAACGACGCAAACGTGCCCGTATCAAGCCAGGCCGTACCCCGATTGAGAACGCCTACTTTGAGCTGCCCCCGGCGTAGATATTCGCGGTTCACGTCTGTGATTTCGTACTCGCCACGGGGCGAAGGCGCAATGTTTTTGGCAATCTCCACGACCTGATTGTCATAAAAATACAGGCCCGGCACGGCGTAGTTGGATTTCGGCTGGTCGGGTTTCTCTTCGATGGATAGCACGTTGAAATCGTCGTCGAACTCCACCACGCCGTAGCGCTCGGGGTCGCCCACCTGGTAGGCGTACACCACGCCGCCGGTGGGATCGTTGTTGGCCTGGAGGAGTTTGCTCAACCCGCTGCCGTAGAAGATGTTATCGCCCAAAACCAACGCAACCTTATCATTCCCGACGAACGATTCACCGATGATAAACGCCTGCGCCAGCCCATTGGGAACGGCCTGTTCGGCGTAACTAAACGAGCAACCCTGCGCACTACCGTCGCCGAGGAGTTTCTGGAAATGCGGTAAGTCGTGCGGCGTCGAAATTACCAGGATATCCCGAATCCCGGCCAGCATCAGAATGCTCAGCGGGTAGTAAATCATGGGCTTGTCGTACACCGGCATGAGTTGCTTGCTTACGGCCAGCGTCAGCGGATGAAGTCGGGTGCCGGAGCCGCCGGCGAGGATAATTCCTTTCATAAAAGAATAGCCCCCAACCCCCGAAGGGAGCTTTTTTATCGTGGTACAAAAAGCCCCCTTTGGGGGTTGGGGGCTATTCTTTAGCGGTTTGCGTACATTTCTGAGTAGTATTCCTGGTAGTGGCCCGAGGTCACGTCGTTGAGCCAGGCGGGGTTGGCGAGGTACCAATCCACCGTTTTTTCGAGGCCTTCTTCAAATTGCAACGACGGTTGCCAGCCGAGTTCCTTCATGATTTTGATGGCGTCGATGGCGTAGCGGAGGTCATGCCCGGCGCGGTCGGTGACGTAGGTGATGAGGCCCGACGAGGTCCCATCCGGGCGACCCAGTTTCTGGTCCATCACCCGGCAGAGCAAGTGGACAATATCGATGTTTTTCCACTCGTTGAAACCGCCGATGTTGTAAGTCTCGCCTTCTTTACCCTGGTGAAAAACGGTGTCGATGGCGCGGGCGTGATCGACCACAAACAGCCAGTCCCGCACGTTTTCACCCTTGCCGTAAACCGGTAAAGGTTTATTGTTCAAAATGTTGTGAATCATCAGCGGAATAAGTTTTTCCGGAAAATGATTCGGGCCGTAGTTGTTCGAGCAGTTGCTGAGCACCACCGGAATCTTGTACGTGTTGCCGTAGGCCCGCACAAAATGGTCGGAGGCGGCTTTGGAAGCCGAGTAGGGTGAGCGCGGATCGTACCTGGTTTCTTCCGTGAAAAAATCCTCGGGGTTGTGCAGTTCGCCGTACACTTCGTCCGTCGAAACGTGGTAGAACCGGTGGGCGGCTTCGTGTCCTTTCCAGGCTTTGCGGGCGGCGTTGAGCAGGTTGACGGTACCCACGACGTTGGTCATGACAAAGGCCATTGGATCGGAAATCGAACGATCGACGTGGCTCTCCGCCGCGAGATGAATGACGCCGTGAACATCGGTTTCGGCGAACAACTGATCCATTGACTCCGCATCCCGAATGTCGCCCTTCACAAACGTGTAGTTCGGGGCGTTCTCGACGTCGCGCAAATTGGCCAGGTTCCCGGCGTAGGTCAGCGCGTCGAGGTTATAAATGTGGTAGGTGTCGGGGTACCTGGTCACAAACAGCCGCACCACGTGCGAGCCAATAAACCCGGCCCCGCCGGTGATGAGTAGGTTTTTCATGAGAAATTAACAATTAACAATGAACAAGGAACAATGAAAGCTGAATCTCATTGTTCCTTGTTCATTGTTCATTATTTAGTTGCTTCTGCCACCGCCAGGCATCGGCGAGGGCGTCGGCGAGGGATTTTTCGGTGCGCCAGCCGAGTACACTGGCCGCTTTGGTGACGTCGCCGTAAACCGCCGTTACGTCACCCGACCGGCGCGGACCGTAGCTGTGGGGCACTTTTACGCCCGTGGTTTCTTCAAAGGTGGTGATGAGTTCCCGCACGCTGTTGCCGCGTCCGGTGCCCAGGTTGAACACGTCGTAGTAGCTCGATTCAGCACGGTCGGCCAGTACTTCGATGGCCTTCACGTGCGCTTTGGCCAGATCCACGACGTGGATAAAATCGCGGATGCAGGTGCCGTCGGGCGTCGGGTAATCATCGCCAAAAACGGTCAGATTCGGACGAAGTCCGGCGGCGGTTTGGGTGATGTAGGGCACGAGGTTGCTCGGTACGCCCCGGGGTAATTCCCCGATGAGGGCCGACTCGTGCGCGCCGATGGGATTGAAATAACGCAACGAAAGCGCCTTCAGCGCCGCCCCCGACGCGACCGTATCGCGGATGATTTCTTCGCCCACCTGCTTGGTATTGCCGTAGGGCGAAGCGGCGGGCTGCACGGGCGTTTGCTCCGTCACGGGTAAGTTTTCGGGTTGGCCGTACACCGTGCAGGACGAGGAAAAAACCAGGAAGGGCACACTGCCGGTCAGCATCGTTTTGAGCAGCGTAATCAGGGCGCTGAGGTTGTTTTCGTAGTACAGGAGCGGTTTTTCGACCGATTCGCCCACGGCTTTGCTGGCGGCGAAATGAATGACTCCCTCAATTTGCTCACTCTGAAACAAGTTGATCAGGTAGGCGGCGTCGTTGCAATCGTGCTGGTAGCAGGTGACGGCGCGGCCCAGGATTTGGGCCAAACCATCGAGCACACTCTGCTCGGAGTTAGAGAAATTGTCGAGGATAATCGGCTCGTGGCCTGCTTTTACCAACTCCACCACGGTGTGCGAGCCAATAAATCCGGCCCCGCCGGTAACAAGAATTTTCATGAACGTCGGAGTTGTGGCGGATTGAGTGGCGGTTCGGCAAAATTAGGGACAAGCCACCCGATAAACAAAACCGTTTGTTTTACTATTTCGTGAAAAGCACGGGGCTACGCGGTAATTTTTTGTCTTTTTCCCGGAAAAGGCTCCATCCGTACTGTACCGCCGGAGTGGGAGAAAAACCTGGTGTGAGCCATCGTAGGGGCAACCCTTGCGGTTGCCCGGCAGCGGATTGGAAGATGCCCCAGCCGGGCAACCGCAAGGGTTGCCCCTACGA
>JAJAZB010000072.1 GCA_026785975.1 Cytophagaceae bacterium
GGCATTCAGTGACGGTGGATTTGGGCTACGTTGAAAAACAGCCGCCCCAAGTTCTGTTTCACGGCACCACGACCCGGTTTCTGGATGTCATTCTTGCCGAAGGATTGAAAAAAATGAATCGGCACCACGTGCATTTGAGTGCCGACGAACAAACCGCTCAACTCGTTGGTCGCCGCCACGGTAAACCTGTTGTACTGACGATTGGGGCGGGAAAAATGGCTGCCGACGGGTTCGCGTTTTTCCAATCTGAAAACGGTGTATGGCTCACCGACCACGTACCCGCAGCTTACCTCCGTGCATGACTAACCCACAAAACCCCAACAGCCACCTCACGGCCAAGCAACGCGATACGCCTTCGCTGCCGGTTCGCATCCTGCACGAGCGGAAGTTGTTGCTTGGCCGGGTTTTGGATTACGGGTGCGGCTTTGGGCGCGACGTTCAGTTTCTACGGGCCAAAGGCTTCGATGCCTCCGGCTACGACCCGCACTATTTCCCCGACTTTCCAACTGGCACGTTCGACACCATCGTTTGCTTTTACGTGCTGAACGTGCTCTTCCCCGACGAACAAACGCGGCTGTTGATGAACATTTCGCGGCTTTTGAAACCAACCGGACGCGCCTACTTCTCGGTGCGTCGCGACATCCAGCGCGACGGTTTCCGAACGCATCAGCTTCACGGCAAACCGACGTTTCAGTGCGCCGTGACGTTGCCGTTCACCTCCATTTTTCAAAACGAAAACACGGAATTTTACGAATACCAGCACTTCAACCAGGTCGCCACCGACGCCTCGAACTGCCCGTTTTGCAGCCCCAAGCCCAAACTCGAATTGCTGACCGAAACGGCTCTCACCTACGCCGTGCTCGACGGCTACCCGGTCAGCAAGGGCCACGCGTTGGTGACGCCCAAGAAACACGTCGCCAATTTTTTTGACTTGCCATTGACGGAACAGGCCGAGTGCTGGCAGGTGGTCAACGCCGTGCAGGGGTTGTTACGAAAACGCTTTTCCCCGAACGGCTTTACAGTGGGCCTGAACATCGGCGCGGCGGCGGGCCAGAAGTTCGCCCACGCCAGCATCCACGTTATTCCGCGCTACACCGGCGACGTGACGAATCCGGGAGGGGGAATCAGAAATGTCTTGAGATAACGTCGCCCATGAGTTCAAAAACCCGACCCGGTTTTCGGAGTGGTTCGAAAATCAGGTCAGCGACGTATTCTCGTCGGTTCCGGCGGTCATCGAATCCGCCCTTTGGTTTACGCAGGGCGGCGCGGGCGGCAACTACCGTAAAAATGCGCTGGCAACGATTTTCACGGCTCTTAAAAATCAGATTCCGCTCGTCAATGAAAGCAACAATGCGGCGGATAGCCGCATCGTCCGCAATTTCTTTCACCGGCTCACGCTCACGCAGGACAAACCCCGTGGGAACCGGATTCAATACGGCGAACTCAAAAATCCTGACGCCCACACGCCCGAAGCAGCCATTTTCAAGCATTTTGATACCGTACTAAAAACATCGACGGTGGTGTCGCCAACCGAACTGATGGTGCCGCTACTACAGGCACCCTACGGGCTGTCGCGGCATTTGGTGCGGTTTTTCTTCATGTGCTACGTCCGGGCCAATCTTGAGCAAATCGTCATCAGTGATGCCCGCCGTAACTTGTCGAAAGAGAAAACCCCGGAATTACTTGAAGACTTGTTTGCCCAACCCAAAGAGTACCGGGTACGCAAAATTGAGATGTCAGGGCCGGAAATACGGTACCTGCGGCAATTGAAGGAAGTCTTCAACGATCCCTCGGCGAGTTCGTTCGGTGAGGTCGCCAAACAATTTGAGGGCTTGATGCACTACATGACGCCGCTGCGGCTGGAACTGATTCACCAGGACAAACGCGCGGACGTGTCGAAGTTCTACGAATCACTGGCCGCGTTGCGGGAGCAATTTGCCCAGCCCAACGCCAATCGCGACCACGAGGCCCGCGAATATTTCACCGAAACCTTGCCCGATAACTTGTTGGGGCTGTCGAAAGAGCAGTTTTTTGAGAATGACCGGGAGAACATCGAAAAACTGGTCAAGAAAACAGAAGGCTACAAAAAATTCCCCGTCGAAGCCGAGCGCACCTTTCAACTTGAAACACTGAGGCTGATGGCACGGGAGGTATTCGATGGCTCCCTGATTGAAAAAGACGACATTAGGAAGATCGTAAAAACCTGGTACGACACGCTCCCCGAAGCCAATCGAATGGCGTCTTTCGAGAATCAATACCTGGGAAACTGGCTGGGATTCATCCGCAATAGTCCATCCGGCAAAGACGTCATGACGTTGTACCTCGATGATCTCGTCGGCGAACCCAGCCGGGAGTGGCACACTAACCTGTTGCTCAAACAAGCGAACTACGTTCAAACCTTTAAAAATTATCGAAAAACCGTTGAGGACTACACCCGCGATCCGCTTGACCTGTACCGGTACATGGCCCGCGAAGTGTTTGGAGCCAGTCCGAACGAGTGCGCAACGGAAGCCGGGTTTGCCGAATTGTGGGCTACCTGGCATCGAAATTTACCGACGTTAACCAGGCAAAATTCATTCGATGTGGCTACGCAGGCTTTGCTCAGCACCATCGAATTACCGTTGCCAACCAAGCAGCGGTATCTTGAAATCATACCGGCGCAGTGGAAACAGGCGGGATTATTTTCGGGATCGCTGCCCGAGCAGTGGGAGGCCTGGACACCGTTGCATCTTCGGGAAGTAGCCCGGCAATATCACTCGTGCTACGCCACCATCAACGCCTGGAAACCACCCGTTGAAGAAGCTGACTTGTTTCGCCGCGCCGGAGCCGTTTTTGGCCGGCCCGACACCGCAACGGCCAACGCCGTGCAGCAGGGTCTTCGCGAGGAATGGCTCCCGATGCTGTCCGAACGCACCCGCAGTGCCCCGTGGGTAGGCATGAAAAACGAACGCCCGGCGGCCTTGTTCATGGCGCACCTGCTCGAAGGAACCGATTTTTACGAAGCCTTAACGGTAAAATTGCCCGCCGTCTGGCACTTGCCGGAATTGAAAACCTGGTCGGAGGCCACGCTGGAAACCTTCCTGGAGAAACTCACTGCGTTGAAAAGAGAAGTCGAGCACTACCGCCGACCACTCCTTGACGTGCTGATTGTGGTCGCCCTGGAAAAGCGAAACGTGGGGAATGAAGCGGAGTACCGAAACCAACTCTACGAAACCATCCGGCCAACGGAAGCCTTTTCGAGCCACGCCGAACAGGATCAAAACCTGCTGCCGCCCGACTCCCTCCCAGCCTTGCTGCTGGAGATGGTGCGTGGCGGAAAGTCGGTTGAAGCGGTGGTCAGAGCCGTAGCCGAAGCCATTCAACTGCCCGTCGATCACCACGTTTGGACGAAAGACGAGCAAACCACCTTTGTGAAGGAATTCAGGCAGGCCGTCAGTGAGTTGCGCGATTGGAAATTTCCGGAAGACGTTCTCATGCAATAAGCGAAAGCCCAACTCCGTCAGCAGGTGGAACAGCTTTGTCAGCAGTTTAACCTGTCGACGGCGCAACGGCGCAAATTGTTGAACGATATGTTGAATGAGCAGCCAACGGCAACCAGCCAACCGGCATGAAAATCCTCCTCGATCCCTACGGCCTGCACACGCCCGCGCCCGGCGACCTGGTCGTCAGCGACGACGATTCGTACGTCGCGGCCCGGCGGCAGATGCTGGCTTTCCGGCGGGGGTTACCCGGTACGCCGAAGGCCATCGTCGTGCCCGACCCGATTCGGGCGCAGTGGTTTGGCGACGTGCCCGAGTGGACCGAAACCGTGCGGCCCCGGCAGCAACTTCAAACCCGGTATCCGGGCGTTCAACTCCCGCCTGACCTGAGCGACGCCGACGTGCGGGAGTTGGATTTGCTCGGCCCGTTGCTGACGGAGGCGGGTATCGAACCCACCGAACGCGCCTTACTCCGGCACTATTTCAACAATCGACTCTCCCGCAATCTCGCCGATCCGCTGACGGTTTACGGGCTGGCGCAGGTTGTTTTACAAGAGCCGGAGGGCTTTTGGAAAGCGTACCTCGTCCGCAAGTGGAATGAAAAGCTCAGTTCGACGGATGCCGTTGCCGGTAAACTGCTACAACCCATCCGGGCGCGGAATCATGAGTTTTGCCGAATTCTCGCCGAAGGGATTTACGTGGCGGGAATGCCAGAGTTGCTCGAAAACTGGCTGCACGACAACGGGCATTTCGTGAAAACTACCTGCGGAGTTAGTGAAGCCGAATTGCGCCGATTCCTGAGCCAACCGACGCGCCTACCCGCCACTAACCCGGCGCTGGAAACCCGTGTAGAGGCGCACGTTATCGAAATGTTGCGAACGAATCCGGCCACGTTGCGGACCCTTCCAGGACGGCACGTCGGGGAAATAAATGCCATTTTATCCGTTGCTCCGACCCTGAGCGAGGTCGAACTGGAACCGCTGCTGACCACCTACGCCGACCTGCTCAACGCCGACCTGCGCCGTGGTCTGCGGGCGTTGGTGCCACCGACCCTGCTACCCATTCCGCCGCTCGACGGATTGCCCCTCAAAGAACAGGCCGGAGCCTGGCAACGTTGGGCGGTCGGGAGTTTTATTCCCTTTAAATTCTGGTTGGACGAACAGAAAAACCGCTCCGACGAGATCCTCGCGCGGGTTGAAGCCGCGTCGATTCAGTACGCGGAATGGCTCTACCGGCACTACCGGGAGTTGATGGATCGCGACGACATTCTGACTAACCTGGGCGTGCGCAATCAGATCGCGGAACTGAGCCGGGCGGGTAACTGCCGGGTCATCTGGTTAATCATCGACGGTTTCCCGGCGGCTTACGCCGGTCTGCTGACGGACACGCTCGCCCAACACGGCCTCAACCGGGTCACGACGCGCTGGGCATTTGCGGCCCTGCCCACGATCACGTCCATCGGCATTCCGGCCCTGCTCAACGGGCAACGCGCTAATTCCGACGGCTACGAGTTTGACAATTACCGGCTGGCACTTAAGCAGGCTTTTCCGGGCCAAACAACCGTATTTGAAGCCTCCGTTGGCCGGTTTCAAAAAGCACTTCACGCTGATACCGACATCGTTTGCCTGCACTGGATCGAAGTGGATGATCTCATGCACAAACCCGACTACCAACTCAAGCGCGCCCGCGCTGAGGCGGTGAAAGGGTTGCTTGATGAACAAATCCGGCAGGTAGCAGAGGTAATTCAGCAGTCGGTGGGGCGAAAAACCAGGCTGGTCATCGCGACCGATCACGGCGCGACCAAGTGCCTGCGCAACGGTTCGGGCATCAGCAACGCCAAACTCGCCGAAGCCATCGCCGACCACGCCAAAGAACGGTGCATCCGGTTGGGCGGCAAAGTGAAACGCGAACACCTGGACGACGCCGAAACCCGCTTACTTTCCCGCGAAATGACGCACCTGCCCGAGGAGTGGGTCGTGGCCTGGGGCTACCGCTATTTCGGGGCCAACGACCACGGCTACCGGCACGGGGGGCTATCGCCGGAAGAAACCATCGTACCCGTCGTCGTTGCTGAGGTGACGGATTACGAGTTTAAAAAACCTCAACTCCGGTACGTGGGTGGGCAGACCCTCCGGCTGGGCAACCGCGAAAAGGACTTTATCCTCCAACTGCGCAACCCCAACGACTACCCCGTCGAGATACGGGCCTTGGTCATTGATGAAGACTCCAAGTACCAGGCCGGGTTGCCGGTAACGGTGCCGGGCAATGGTACATTGAACCTGACGGCCCCCATCAGGCTTTCCCAAGGCGAAAAACCCCAGCAGGGGCGGCTTTTGCTGCACGTCCGCGCCGAATACCGGGCGCAGGGCGATGGATACACCGATTCGTTGACGGTGGAGGTTCCGATCCAAACGAGTGAAGTAGACGATTTTTTTGATAGTCTCTAACGCATGAACGCAGCCCTTCGCCAGAAAGTCACCGACGTGTTTGAGTCGGCTTGCATCGACAAAAGCCTGTACAGCAGTTCGGGCCTCAACGACCAAAGCATTCCCGTGTTTGTGGGCGAATGGCTCATCGACCGCCAACTCAAAGGGGGCACCTGGAATGAGGACGTGAAACAGCAGGTGATTGCCTTCGTGCGCAAATTCATGCCCAGTAAGGACGACGTTGAGGCCCTGAAGCAGCGCCTCCGCAACGGCGACCCGGTGACGGTACTCGAATACGTAGTGCCCAGGGTTGATCTTCAGCGCGATCAGGCTTTTTTGGAATCGGGTAGCCTGGGCAATCAGAAAGTACAAATTGAAGAACACCTGCTGACCAAATTTCCGCGCCTGTTGCAGGGCGGTATGTGGGGCGTGGCCATTTACCAATACCGACGTAACGACAAAGGCGGTGAAGTCTGGTTGGGTGATTTCAAACCCCTGCAAGCTGCCAGCATCAACGTGGAGGAATACATCGAAAAACGGGCCGCGTTTAGTTTGGAAGAGTGGACGCAGGTACTCATCAACTCGCTGGGCTACAACGCCGAAGGTGCCGGGTACGCAACGGAAAAGACCCGTCAGGCCCTGCTGACCCGACTGATTCCGTTCGTGCAACGGCGCGTCAACCTGTTCGAGTTGGCCCCCAAAGGCACCGGGAAGTCGTTTTTGTTCGGGCAGTTTTCGCGCTATTCCCGGCTAATCGAGGGGGGAGCCGTGTCGCCCGCCGTGTTGTTTTACAACGAAAATACGAAGGTGCCGGGGCTGTTCACCCAGTTTGACATCGTGGTGTTCGACGAAGCCCAAACGCTATCGTTCAGCAGCCCCGACGAAACGGTGGCCAAGCTGAAAGGCTACCTGGAACAGGGAAAATACTCCAAAGGCAAGTTCACCGTGTCGGCGGATGCGGGCGCGGTGTTCATCGCCAACGTGCAGATTGACCGCAACGGCTTACCCGTTTTCCAAAACAATCTGTTCGGAGAATTACCCGAAATATTGCAGGAAACGGCCCTGTTGGACCGGATTCACGGCATCCTGCCCGGCTGGTACCTGCCCCGGATGCACTTGGATTTACTGTCGAAAGGCGTGGGTTTGAAGGCCGATTATTTGGGTGAAATCTTTCACGCCTTCCGGTTCCGGATCGAGTACGACAAGTTTGTTGAAGAACGTAGTCACCTAATCGGTTCCAAAGATTTCCGCGACGTGCGGGCCATCATGAAGTTGTCGGCGGGTTTTTTGAAACTGCTGTTTCCCGACTTGTCCACCGTATCGGAAGCCGAGTTTGTCGAGCATTGCCTGAGACCTGCCGTGGCTCTGCGCCAACGCCTACGCGATCAATTGGAGTACCTGGACCCGGAGTACAAAAATTACGAAATACTGATCCATTCACAAGCGACAGCCCCGGCAGACGGACCGCCGGTTTCGATGGATGAACCGGCGGAAGAAACTGGCTCCGTCGTTGCTGAGCCGTAGCCGGAATGGCTTCGAAGGCAACCAACACGATTTAAAAACCTTATTCTTCAAAATTGGTTTACCGTAACGACGGACCGCCTTCGTACTGCCTTGCTCCACAAGGCTTTTTCATTTCCCATGCAACACTACGATTACATTCTGGCGGGGGGCGGCATGGCCGGGTTGAGCCTGGCTTACTACCTGAATCAAAGTGAGTTGCGTACCAAACGCATTCTGATTATTGACCGCGAACCCAAACTGAAAAACGACCGAACCTGGGCATTTTGGGAACAAAGTCCGGGGCCGTTTGAAGCGATTTTACACCGGGTTTGGGAAACGGTCTGGTTTTATGGCCCCCAAGGATATGGGCCTCATGGACGCGGCTCCGGTCAGCCGGGCGAGGAGGATTTTTCCGAAAAACTTGACCTCGGCGGCTATCGGTACAAACTGCTCCGGGGCATTGATTTTTACAGCTTTGTACGGGCTGATTTGGCAAAAAACCCGGCTGTTGAGTTTTTGTACAGCCCGATTCTGGCGGTTGAAAGTTCTGAAAATGGAGCGGTGGTGAAAACCGAAGCCGGCGCGTTTTCCGCCGATTGGGTTTTCGACAGCACGTTTCGACTGGAGGCGATGAAACCGTTTAACGCGGATTTTTCACCCATCGGCGAAACTCCGACCGGGAGACCATCCAGTCGGGGGTCGGAGCTACCATCGGCGTTACTTCAACACTTCAAAGGTTGGGTCGTTAAAACCGACACGCCCGCCTTCGACCCTGCCGTACCAACAATGATGGATTTCCGCATCGAGCAGCACGGCGAGTGCCGGTTTATGTACGTGTTGCCGTTTTCAGAAACCGAGGCCCTGGTGGAATTTACGCTCTTCACGCCGACGATTCTTCCGCCCGAAACCTACGATCAGGAATTAAAAAATTATCTGAAAAATTTTTTACAGATTGCTGATTTCCAAATCATCGAATCCGAATTCGGCATCATTCCGATGAGCGCCGAGCCGGTGCAGGAGCGGCCCGGCCCCCGCGTGATGCGCATCGGCACGGCGGGTGGCACCACGCGGCCCTCGACGGGCTACACTTTCGCCCGTACGCAGCGGCGTCTCCAACGAATAGCGCAGAACCTGGCCAATGACCCATCGGGCCATCCCCTCGATGGGGAATCCGACGCCATCCCGGCGCGGTACCGCCTTTTCGATCAGATTTTCCTGAACGTATTTCTAAAAAAAAGATTCCCGCCCGCCGTCCTGTTCACCCAACTTTACGCGCGCAACCGCCCCGCCGACGTGTTTAGGTTTCTCGACGAGCAAAACTCGTTGTTGGACGATCTACGCGTGATTTGGGCCGTACCCAAGCTGCCTTTCATTTGGGCCACTATCGACGTGTTCCGGCAAAAAATAGTCCCTCGCCGAATGCCCCGCAACCCGCCCGAAAAGTTATGAACTTTCCTATTCCTTAAAATCGTCTTAGTTTTGCCGGATGAATGGAGCGTACGTCGGCCTTGCCGCGCCCGTCGACTTCCCACTGACAACTAAAAACGACCTGACCATTTATGCCTTACCTGTTTACGTCCGAGTCGGTTTCGGAAGGACACCCCGACAAGGTGGCCGATCAGATTTCCGACGCGCTGATTGATCATTTTCTGGCCTTCGATCCCACCTCCAAAGTTGCCTGCGAAACCCTCGTCACCACCGGCCAGGTGGTGCTGGCGGGCGAAGTGAAATCAAACACCTACCTCGACGTGCAGAGCATTGCCCGCGAGGTGATTCGCAAAATCGGCTATACCAAGTCGGAGTATATGTTTGAGGCCAATTCGTGCGGTATTTTATCGGCCATTCACGAGCAGTCGTCCGACATCAACCAGGGCGTCGAGCGCAGCAATCTCGAAGAGCAGGGGGCCGGTGACCAGGAGATGATGTTTGGCTACGCCACCCGCGAAACCGACAATTATATGCCGCTGGCGTTGGATCTGGCGCACAAAATTTTGCAGGAACTGGCCGTCATTCGCCGGGAAAACGACACCATCACGTACCTCCGCCCCGATGCCAAATCGCAGGTGACCATCGAGTACAGCGACGACAACCGGCCCATCCGCATCGACACCATCGTGGTTTCGACCCAACACGACGATTTCGCCGACGATTACCAGATGCTGACGACCATCAAACACGACGTTATCAACTACGTCATCGCGCGGGTGAAGGCGAAATTGAAGCCCGAATTACAAAAGCTGTTTGAAGGCGACATCACCTACCACATCAACCCGACGGGCAAATTTGTCATCGGCGGGCCGCACGGGGACACGGGCCTGACCGGTCGAAAAATCATCGTCGATACCTACGGCGGTAAAGGTGCCCACGGCGGCGGGGCGTTTTCGGGGAAAGATCCTTCGAAAGTAGACCGCTCGGCGGCATACGCGACCCGGCACATCGCCAAAAATCTGGTGGCGGCGGGCCTCTGCGATGAAGTACTCGTGCAGGTATCGTACGCCATCGGCGTGGCCGAACCCTGCGGCCTGTACGTGATGACCTACGGCACGGCCAAAGTGGATATGACCGACGGGGAAATTTCTCAGAAAGTCGGCGAGATTTTTGATATGCGGCCTTATTTCATCGAACAGCGCCTGAAATTGCGCAACCCGATTTACGCCGAAACCGCTGCTTACGGCCACATGGGGCGTGATCACGAGACGGTGAAGAAAAAATTCAGATCGCCCGACGGGCAGGTTCTGGAGCGCGAAGTGGAACTGTTTACCTGGGAAAAACTGGACTTCGTCGATCAGATCAAGCAGGCATTCGGGCTTTGAGTAGTCGTTATTGAGTTATTGGTTACGGTTCGCCGTTGCGAGTTGATAAAGTCTTGATAATGAAGGATCAACTGATATTTCGCAGGTGGTAGCTACGAACTTCAGTTCGTAGCTACCCTGAGCAGCAGTTTAAGTACTCAATATCCAGTAGGACTTTCGCAACAGTAGCCCCCAACCCCCTAAAGGGGGCTTCTCGCGGGGGAGTTTAAAGTCCCCTTTAGGAGATTTAGGCGGACGCCGCACGGGGTCTTTTGCGAAAGTCCTAACCAGTAAACCAATAACTTTTGCCCGGGCTTTTAAATCAAACAGGGCACTTCAACTTGAAGCGCCCCGTTTGGTTAAATGGACTACCACCGACCAGGAGGTCGGCATTACGTCACTCCGCGATCAGGCCCAGTTGCTCCAGAGCAACCTGCGATCCGGGGGCGGTTTTGTCGGTGGTTTTATCTTTAAATCGCCTCAACTGGCTTTTAAGGGCCTCAACGGCCAGGTCGGTGGCTTCTTCAAACGAGCGCCCTTCCTCTTTCACAAACAGATTTCCCCCCGGCACGTTGATTTTAATGTCAATTTGTTTTATCAGCACTTTACTGCTTTCTCCTTTCGTCAACCTCAGAAATACTTCGCCGCTGATAATCCGGTCGTAAAACTGGTCGAGTTTATTGAGCTTGACCTGGATGAACGCCAGCAGCTTCTGGTCGGCGTCAAAATGAATCGAATGCACTTGCAGTTTCATACGCACAAATTGTTTAAGAGTGTAACAAACTGTACTACTCGCTTCCGGCAAAGCCCCGCCTGGGCCTTCGCGCAAAAGACACTACCGAACCTATCAACTTCCGTGCAGAATGTCAAGGTAAACGTTCGGTAATTTTTTCGCCGGGCTATCCTTCAACTTTTTTGGGCTTCCCGACGTTAAAAAGACGCTATGAATGGGTACATTTTCATTTCCTGCTTTCTTCTGATTATCAATGCGTTAACTGTCTTTGGTCAGTCTGGTACCCGCGTAATTACCCTTAGAACCCAGCGCAATAGCGCGCCGCCCAAACGTTTCTCCGTCGCGCAGGTATTGGACGAACGCTCAGACAAAACCACTCTTGGCACGTTGTTCGACGGCACTCAAACCGGCCCGAATCCACCCCGACCCGTGGCATTAACGCTCACCGGGGGCACCGGCCCGGCCATCGAACGTTTCTTAAAGGCTGACGACTCCCGGCGTAGCGACGCTCGAAGTGACCCGACCCGTTGGGAAATTGTGGTTCGACTCAAAAAAGTACAGTTTTCGGAAAAACTAACGACGCCCCGCAAAATAGATGGAAACCTCACAGTGGTGTTGGTGTTTGATGTGTTGCGCAATGGTACCCGCACGAAACTGACCGAATTTGAAGGCGGTAGTCGCTTTAGTCGGTCGCCGGGTATCCTGGATTTACACGAAGCCCTCCTGCGCCAAACCCTCGAAAGTGCCTTGCGTTACCTCGACCAGTGGCTGGCGCTCAACGCACCCGTTCAGGAGGTTTTGGCGCGTCGGGTGCGGGTGGTTTTCCAACCCGGCTTTTCCGGAGTCGCCGACAAAGGCGACTCGGTGTTTTACGATTCCCGTCGCCCCCTCCGCTGGGACGATTTCCGCGCCCCGCCCCGCTCCGGAAGGAATTACGGCGCGGCGGTATTCTCAAGTTTTGGCTACGAAGCCAGCGCACATACAGTGGGCGGCGTGGTGGAGGTGGTGATGTCGGTGAAGGTTTACGAGTTAAAAAACCAGTCGTGGGTCTGGCCAGCGGCCAAAAATGACTACGCATTACGCCACGAGCAACTGCACTTCGACATCACGCAGTTGGTCGCCGAGCGGTTCAAACAGAAACTCCAGACCGAAGACCTCGCTCCCGACGAGTACGACAGCCGGATTCAGTACCTGTTTCTGGATTCGTTTCGGGAGATGAACCGCCTCCAGCAACAGTACGACGATGAAACCGCCCACAGCATCAACCGGGCCGCTCAAGACCGCTGGGACGCTAAAATCACGGCGGATCTGCGGTTGATTTCCCAACGCAATCCCTAAAGTATTGACCCATAAATTAGGAAAAATACAGAGTGCTTTCGTAATTTTGGGCGTCTCTTCGGTTAGGTAGAAATGTTTGACTTCCTCAGGCTCGTCGGTTCATCGGCTACGGATGGAATGGTTGACATCACCTTACGTAGCAGCGCAGTCACATCTTAACAGCACAACGATGAACATTTACGTTGCCAACATTCCTTTTAAAGCGACCAGCGACGAGCTGCGTGCGCTGTTCGAGCAGTACGGTGAAGTCCAGTCGGCTCAAATTATCATGGACAAATTTACGGGCCGCAGTCGCGGTTTCGGATTCGTAGAAATGGGCGACGACACCGAAGCCCGTCAGGCTATTGCAGCTACTCACGAAACCGATTTCAAAGGCATGGCCCTGGTCGTTAACGAAGCGCGTCCCCGCGAAGAGCGCCCCCGCGATGGCGGTGGTGGCGGCGGCTACCGGGGTGGTAGTGGCGGCGGCGGTGGTTACGGTGGCGGCGGCGGTGGTCGCGAC
>JAJAZB010000073.1 GCA_026785975.1 Cytophagaceae bacterium
GGCTACTCCTCGGTCTGTGCCCCAAACTACCCTGGCCCGTCCCCTGACGGGCCGGAAGTGCCAAGACTGTAGCTTGCCTGACTCTACTCCGTAGGCTCCAGCCCGTCCCGCCCCACCTTACCCGGTAAGCCGTACTTTTCGATGGAAGCCGCCGCGTGAGCAAGCTTCTCGGCAAGGCCCACTTGTTCCCGATTCGGGTTCATGGTCGGGTCGAGCGTAAAGCCCTTTGGTAACGGAGTAAGGTTTGAGCGGCGTTTGGGTTTGGTTTCCATGCTTGAAAGTTGGTTAATCATTTCCAGCGAAGCAACAGGCCGTCGTACTTTTTATTCGGAGCGAAGGGTTCCCAGTCCGCTCCCAATCGCCCCAACGCTTCCAGGTGGACAGGTAGCTGGTTCAGGTGGCGGCTCAGATTTATCCGGTACAACCCGTCGCGGCTTGCTGTACTGCCCTGCGCAAAAACGGCTTCACCCGGTTTGCTCCGTAGGAAAACCAGCACAATGGCGGCTACCGTGACGAGCACTTTCCGGGTGTCTCCGTTGTCGGTGGTGGCTGTGTAATCGACCATTCCTGTAACAGGGTCTTCATCACCAAAGGCCAGGTTGTACGTGTTTGGTGAAGGGAGCGGGTCAAACCGGACTACCTTTCGGACGCGCCCGCGCCGACCTTCGCTGTAAAACTGAAATTCGGTAAAATCTGGTGAGAAGGTAACGTCGTACCGTTCGAGGTTCATGCTCCAAGCCTACCCATTTTCCCGAATGCTTTCTCAGGTTGGACAACCTCACGAAATATTTTCCCGCACGGTTTTTTGCTGGGTGCCGCTGAGGTCGCCGGGGCCGCGTAGTTTCAAGTTGATGTCGGCGATTTCAAACCCATCGCCGAAACGACGACGGGCAGGCTTAACAAAATTCGTAACGTATTTGGTGGAGCGGTGAGCGTTTGGGGCATCGGGGAGTGCAGGTTGGAATCCGGGCCGGAAGTTAGCGCATTTGCCACTTTTCTGGGCTAAGGTCCAATCAACTCAAGCCGCTGCCCGGGTTTTGCGTAATTTCATTCCACGTTTTTGCGCCCATTCTTCGGCCTGCGACGTGGCGATGGCAATGGCCGAGCCTTCTTCGCGGCCGTCACGGAGCAGGGCGTTGGCGATTTCGACAGCTTTGTTGCGAACCGGAGCCATCAGGTTTTTCATTGAAGCGGGATACTCTTTTTTTGTCCAGGGCATGACCGTTGACCGTTTGAAAGATTGGAATTGGTTGTTCGTCGTGAACCAAAAACCTACGCCAATGTGCGTATGAAAAACCCAAACCCGTCGCTGGTAGTTGTAGAGTCTGAACGGAATTTTCAACTTTGTCGGTAAACGACTTGAATCATGAAAAAAACAACTCTTTTCTCGGCCCTGATCGGCCTTTCGCTGGCGGCACCCGTGAGTTTTTCTACCGATACGCCACCCGCCCGCAAACCCCGCCCCGACGCTGACAATGGCGGTCTTACCCTACCCCAGGGCTTCGGGGCCGTTGTCGTCAGTGAAGGCGTGGGCAAAGCCCGCCATACGGTAGTCGCGCCCAACGGCGACGTGTACGTTAAGTTGGATCGTCTTGAAAACGGCAAGGGCATCGTGCGTTTGCAAGACACCAACAACGATGGCAAAGCCGATTCAACAACTACGTTTGGTACGTTCAAGGGGACCGGCATCGCCATTGCCAACGGCTACCTCTACGCCAGTTCCGATACGTCGGTGTACCGGTATTCCATGAAAAACGGGGTCGTCGACGAATCCAGCCAGCCACAAACCATCGTAACCGGTTTAACCCTGCAACGCCAGCACGCCTCTAAGTCGATCGCGCTCGACGACGCCGGAAAGCTCTACGTCAACTTTGGCGCTCCGTCCAATTCTTGTCAGGAAAAAGACCGCACGAAAGGCTCCAATGGCCAGGATCCTTGTCCGATTCTGGAAAACTACGGTGGCATCTGGCAGTTTGACGCCAACAAACAAAACCAGCGCCAGTCCGACGGGATGCGGTACGCAACGGGCATCCGCAACGCCGTGGCGCTCGACTGGAACCCCGCCACCAAGCAACTGTACGCCCTGCAGCACGGTCGCGATATGCTGGCTACGTTGTACCCCGAGATGTACACCGATGCCCAGAGTGCCGAATTGCCTTCCGAAGAATTTCTTCTGGTGAAAAAAGGGGCCGATTTTGGCTGGCCGTATTGCTACTTCGACGGTCAGCAGGACAAAAAAATACTGGCCCCCGAATTTGGCGGCGATGGGAAAAAGCAAGATCGGTGTGCGGGCAAAGACCGGCCCATCCTGGCATTTCCGGGTCACTGGGCACCCAACGACCTGTTGTTTTACACGGGCGGCACCGGGGCGGCAAACAGTTTTCCGGCGAAGTATAAAAATGGCGCGTTCATCTGTTTTCATGGTTCCTGGAATCGCGCACCCCTCAAGCAGGGCGGATACTTTGTGGCCTTCGTCCCCATGGGCAAAGACGGTAAGCCTTCGGGAAAGTATGAGGTTTTCGCCGAAGGTTTTGCCGGTGGCCCCGAAATCATGAGTCCTGGCGATGCCAAAGCCCGCCCGGTGGGTTTAGCCCAGGGCACGGACGGTTCGCTGTACATCACCGATTCGGTGAAGGGCAAAGTCTGGCGGATCATGCACGGGAAGTGAGGTAGCTACGAACTGGGCGTTCCCAACTAAAGTTCGTAGTTACCCTTAAATTTGAACCTGATTTTTTCATGAAAACGATATTGCTCTTCATCGGGCTGAGTTGGGTGGGCTGGGAGGCTTGGTTGCCTTCCGCCCATCCCACCCGACTGCCAGCTTTCAAATCCGAAAGTGTAGCTGACTCCGGCAAAGTCATTTACGATACATACTGCCTGTCGTGCCACCAGGCGAACGGGGCCGGAGTGCCGCGCCTCAACCCACCGTTAGCCAAAACCGATTGGGTTTTGGGCGACAAAACCCGCCTGATCGGCGTACTGCTCAACGGCCTCGACGAGGAAGTGGAAATCAATGGGGAAACCTACGCCAATGCCATGCCCGCGCATAATTTCCTGACCGATAAACAAATCGCCGACGTACTGACCTTCGTGCGAACGAACTTTGGCAATCAGGCTTCGGCAGTAATGCCTGAGGAAGTGAAAGAAGTGCGCAGTAAAAAGAAATAGTGAATTCACCGTGCGAAAACGCAGTTTTTAAACGAACCCTTTCGTGTTGTGAAGGAACCCACTCTGTTGCTTATCGACGACGAAGCCCGCCTGCGCGGCTTACTGGCCCGCATTCTGTCGTTGGAAGGCTACCGGGTACTCGAAGTACCCGATGCCCGCACGGCGCTCAACGTGCTCGAGCACGAGACGGTGTAGGTGGTGGTCTCTGACGTGCGCTTGCCTGATGCCCACGGCGTTAGCCTGACCAAACAACTCAAAGAAAAATTTCCGGACCTCGAAATCATCGTGCTGACGGCCTACGGTACCATTACCGACGGCGTGGAGGCCATGCGCAACGGGGCTTTCGACTACCTGACCAAAGGCGACGAAAACGACCGTATCGTCCCTACCGTGGCGCGGGCCGTTGAGAAAGTGGCTTTGCAGCGACGGGTGCGGCAATTGGAGCAAAAAGTGGCTCCACTGCCGGATTTTGACGGTATGATTGGCCACGCGCGCCCCTTTCGGGCCGCCGTGGACCTGGCCCGGCGCGTGGCTCCGCTCGATACGACGGTGCTGCTGCTGGGCGAAACTGGCACCGGCAAAGAAATTTTTGCCCAGGCCCTCCACGCCACAAGTCCGCGCAGAGCGGGCAGTTTTGTGGCCATCAACTGCGGGGCGTTGGAGCGCGATATTCTGGAAAGCGAACTCTTCGGTCACCGGGCGGGGGCCTTCACCGGGGCTACCCGCGATAAAAAAGGGCTGTTCGCCGAGGCTGACCACGGCACGTTGTTTTTGGACGAAGTCGGCGAAATGCCCCTGGATTTGCAGGTAAAATTACTTCGGGTTCTTGAAACGGGCGAGTTTCTCCGTGTGGGCGACACCAAACCGACCCGCGTGGATGTGCGCCTGCTGGCCGCTACCAACCGCGACCTGAGCACCGAGGTCGAGACTGGCCGTTTCCGCACTGATTTATACTACCGCCTGTCGGTGTTCACTATCACCCTGCCACCGCTCCGCGACCGAACGGATGACATCCCGGCACTGGCTGAATTTTTTAAAGCCCAATTTTCGGCCAAACTCAACCCGCGCGTAAGGAGCCTGCACCCGGATTTTGTTGAGCGACTAAAAACCCATCCCTGGCGCGGCAACGTGCGCGAACTACGCAACGTGCTGGAACGGGCTGTGATTCTGGCGAATAGCGAGCAACTCACCCCCGACCTGCTGCCTTTTTCGTCTACCGCCCCGGCTACTTCGCCCGACGATCTTTCCCTCACCGCTGTCGAACAGGCGCATATCCGCCGCCTGCTGGCGCAAACTGGCGGCAATAAGGCCGAGGCGGCCCGCCAGTTGGGCATTGGCCTGACCACGCTCTACGCCAAAATCAAGGAGTACGGGTTTTGAGGTGTTTTGTCTGAACCACGATTGGCCAGGATTTTAAGATTACCAGGATAAAGGCAAAAGCACGTTTCATCAATCCTGGTAATCTTAAAATCCTGGCTAATCGTGGTTCAGACAAAACACCTTTCCATTTCCAAAAAACCCTCTTCCATTTCCGAAGGGTTTTTTGATGCGACAAATCATATTTTATTTTTAAGTTGTTGATAATCAACAGTTAAAATACCTATGCCGTTTCTGGCATGGGTATTTTAACTGTTCTGGCACAACCAAATTCTGCCCAACTCATGGACATTGGCCTAACCCTTACTCTTTTCGCTGGCGGCTTGCTTTGTTTCTGGCTGCTTTACAAATCCGTTGACTTTTTCGAAAACATCTGACTACTATGTTTTTAGCCTTATTTATTATCTCGCTGCTCGTCTTTGGGTATATGCTGTACGTACTCATCCGGCCAGAAAAATTTTAATCCATTTTTCCCATGTCAACCGAATTACTCGGCGTCGTGGTCATGTACGCACTCACGGTGCTGCTGGCCATCCCCCTGGGCAGGTACATTGCCAAAGTCTTTAAAAATGAGCCGAATGCGCTCGACTTCCTGAATCCCCTGGAGCGCTTTATTTACCGCATTGGCGGCGTGGATCCAACCCGCGAGATGACCTGGAAGCAAAATTTGGTAGCCCTGCTGACCATTAACCTGGTTTGGTTTGTGCTTGGGTTTTTCCTGCTTTTGTTCCAGGGTAGTTTGCCTTTAAACCCCGACGGCAATCCCTCGCAAACGCCGGATTTAGCCTTCAACACCGTGATTAGTTTCATGGTCAACTGCAATTTGCAACACTACTCCGGCAAAAGCGGAGCGACGTACCTGACGCAGTTGGCGGTGATGAACTTTCTGATGTTCGTTTCGGCGGCCACCGGCATGGCGGCACTGGTGTTGATTTTCCGGTCGTTCCTGCCGCAAACGTTCACGACGGTTGGCAATTTTTACGTGTATTTCACGAAAAGTATTACCCGGATTTTGCTGCCCATTTCGCTAATCGTGGCGGCGATTTTGGTGTTCAATGGCACCCCGTCGAGCTTCGATGGCAAAGATTACATCGTCACCATGCAGGGCGACACCGTGGGCGTTTCGCGTGGCCCGGCGGCGGGGATGATTGCCATTAAGCACGTAGGCACCAACGGCGGGGGCTGGTTTGGGGCTAACTCGGCGCACCCGCTCGAAAACCCCAATTACCTGACCAACATGACGGAAATGATCGCTCAGACGCTCATTCCCGTCGCCATGATTTTCGCGCTGGGCTTTTTCATCAACCGCCGTCGGTTCGCCTGGGTCATTTATAGCGTCATGACCATCGGGATGCTCTGCCTCCTGATCCCGACCATCGTGACCGAGTTGCACGGCAACCCGGCTATTGCCCAGATGGGCGTGGCGCAGCCCACCGGCGCGATGGAGGGCAAGGAAGTGCGCTTTGGCCCGGCGGCTTCGGCCTACTGGAGCATCGTGACGACAATCATTTCGACCGGCTCAGTCAACTCCATGCACGACAGTTCAATGGCCCTTTCGGGAATGATGCAACTCCTGGGCATGATGACCAACGCCTTTTACGGGGGCAGCGGAGTCGGCATCCTCAATTTCTACTACTTCATCATCATCGCCGTCTTTATTTCTGGCTTGATGGTGGGGCGGACACCCGAACTTTTTGGCCGGAAAGTCGAAGCGCGGGAAATCAAGATCGCCTCGATTGTCGCCCTGCTGAGCACCTTGCTGGTGAAAGGCGGCACGGCCCTGGCCGCTTGGGTATTTCTCACTTACGGCGACGCCGACTGGGCGGTAAAACCCGCCAACTGGCTCAACAACCCCGGTTTTCACGGATTTTCGGAAATGCTTTACGAATTCACGTCGTCCAACGCCAACAACGGTTCGGGCTTCGAGGGACTGGGTGACAACAACATTTTCTGGAACGTCTCAACCGGGATTGTCCTGATTCTGGGGCGGTTCATTCCGATCATCGGCCCTGTGGCGATTGCCGGTCTGCTGGCCAGCAAGAAGTACATCCCTGAATCCTCCGGCACGTTGCGCACCGACACGGGTACGTTCGGCCTGATGGTTTTTGCGGTCATCGTCATCATCACCGCCCTATCGTTTTTCCGGCGCTGACGCTGGGGCCGCTGGCGGAGTATTTTACGTTGAAGTAGGGCGTTCGTCGTCCAGTTAGGCGGCGATGAACGGGAGGACTTTTTGGAGCGTCATCGGCTCGGATACCCTGGCCTCCGGGTCGGAACCGGCGTGAAGATGATGGGGAAAGGTAGACAGGTGTTGGTAGTGGGGGTTGTTGTCCCAACGGATCAGCAACTCGTTTTCGGGCCTCATCCAGTGGTAGTTGTACTTAAATCGTCCCGAAAACGAGGCCGACGATTCGTAAGCTATCAGTCGGGAATCATCCATGAAAACGACTTCCCACTTGACGGCCCGGCGTTCCCCGTCGCTTTCATCGAGCAGTTGCCGACTGGTTTTGATCGCCGAAGAGAAGGAATCGAGGATGGTTTTCATCACTCAATCGCACGGAGTTGGTCGGTGAAGGACTGCACGAAATACAGGCTGTCCTCCCAATCTGAACCGTCGTCCTCTTTTTCAAGGGTACCAAACCTGCCGAGAATCGGGTCTTCCCGGTTGATGACCCGGCTGACGAACGCAGCGTAGTCCATGCCGTATCTCTGCTCGTAGAAATCGACGCGGCTTTGGCAATAGGAAATTTTTTTTTCCAGCCGCCGAATCGCATGAACCCGCGCAAACGTATCGACGTCCGCATAACCAAGCGTGTGAATAACTTTTTTCAGAGTTTCGGTGTGTTCAGAGCTAACCATAGTCACAAACGTTTTTATCAAAATTACCCAAAATAATGGCAAAAGGAATTTTAGTCCATGAGTTGCCCGGCGATGAACGTGAGGACTTTTTGGAGCGTCATCGGCTCGGAAGGCCGGACGTTTGCTTCGGAGCCAACGTGCTGATGATGAACCGGAATCGGGAGAAACTGACGCTCGTGGGCATTATCCCAGCGGTGAATGAATTGATCATCGGCGGTTTGCCAGTGGTACGAGTAATCCACCCAGCCGGTGCTGAGGATGCGGTTTTCGCGAACGTGAAGCACGGTACCATCAACCAGCGTCAGGTGCAATCGGAGTTGATGCAAGCCGGGACGAAGTTCATCGTTCAGGATGCGTACCTCCGCAAGGATAGCCGAAAAATCAGCGAGGATCGGATGATTCATCCGACCAACCGGGCCAGGCGTTCCTCAACGACAGTACGGACGTGTACCTCCATTTTCCAGTCCATGATGTCGTCTTCCCGCACGAAAAGTCCGAACGTCGTTAATTAAAAAAAC
>JAJAZB010000074.1 GCA_026785975.1 Cytophagaceae bacterium
ACCTTCCGAACAGTGTTATTTGCGTTCCTTAAAGTCTATGCCAAGAGTGCCGAGTGACTAAGAATATCTTTGAAAGCAGATCTATTTGGGATCTCGTCGACCATCTACGATAGCTATAACATTAACTACACTTGCAGTTGCTTCTACACACATTGCTACATCCCGGAATGTTGCTGTTCTTCGATGTTGTAAAGCATTTGCTAAATCTAATGCTGAACGTGCGTGTCTACGTATTGCCTCATTGGCGCCACCAGAAAGTTCTACTAAAATATAGTTCTCCAACATTCGCTTGGCATCAGTGGGACTTGGTTCTATGTCATCTGCTGGTGGATGGCGTACTCTATTGTAAACCGATTGAGCGAGGGAAATTAAAACTTCGCGACAAAGAAGCCCCACCGCCTGGTATTTCTCTTCGTTATTAGCCGCTGTAAGTCTATCACGTATTTCTTCAATTCCACGATCAACTCGTTGCCAACCAGTTAACTCTGGCAGATTGGCTTGACCAGTTTTTAACTGATTTATCAGAGGAGAAATCACTTTTGATATATAATTCCTTCTATCTTGATATGTAGTCATGCCTTCACTTTTCCAATGCCCGTACCAGTCCCAAAGACTGCCAAAAAGAATTGGGTTATTCAAGTTGCGCCTTGCCAAAGTTGCCGCGACCTTAGCATAGATACGCTGATACTGCTCGTTTACATCATAAATACGTGGTCCACCGGTGGCAACAGAAACCATAGTATTTTGTAGGTATTCCAAAGAGCTAAGTAGTTCTTCATCTGTCATAATTGCTCCTTTTTCCAAAAGTAATAATGAGTAATAAAACTTTTTTACTCACTTCGGTGCAGCACGTAGCACGCCTCGTGCCGCTCCATGCCAATCTTAGGATAATAATCGACAGCCTTCGGCGCGGCCAGTAAAATTAGTGTCGTTTGGGGGCCGGATGCTTCGTGGGTCAGTTCGACTAACTTTTTGCCAATGCCCTGGTGCTGGTAGGCTTCATCGACGGCCAGATCGGAGAGGTAGCAACAGAAACTGAAGTCGGTTAGGGCGCGGGAAACGCCCACCAAAACTTCGCCGTCCCAGGCCGTGACGAGTACGTTGCCGTGGTCGAGCATGGTCTGGATACGCGCGGGGTCGGCCACGGGACGGCGTTCGCCCAACGTGGAGCGGTTGAGGACGTCAATAAATTGGGCGGCGGTGATGGGTCGGTCGGTAGCGTAATGTAGCAAGGTTTAAAGCGGGGCGCGTAGCCTTTGAAGTTTAACGGTTTGAAGGTAGGAAATGTAAGTTAATGGGTCAATCCAGTCTTGAAATGAGTTAAATTTGTCGCAACAATCTTAAACCTCAAACCCTCAAAGGCTACGCGCCTCGCTTCAAACCATTAAACCAAGTAAAGTGGAAACGCCTCCTGATCTGATTTACTACGCCATTCCGGGTTTTGTGCTGTTGCTCACCGCCGAAGTGTTGTGGGCGCGGCACAAGCAGGCCGACTGGTACGACACCCGCGACGCGGCCACGAGCCTGGCGATGGGTATTGGCAACGTGATTACGGGCCTGGTGAGTAAATTGCTCGTGTTGGGGGCGTTCTGGCTGGTCTGGGAAATCCGCTTGCTCGACCTCGGCTTTGCCTGGTGGGTGTGGGTACTGGCCTTTTTTGCCGATGATTTCAGTTACTACTGGTTTCACCGGATGAGCCACCAGATTCGCTATTTCTGGGCCTCGCACGTGGTGCATCACTCGTCGCAGAAGTATAACCTCGCTACGGCGTTGCGCCAAACCTGGACGGGCAACCTCAGTGGCTCGTTCATTTTCTGGCTCTGGATGCCGCTGCTGGGTTTTCACCCCGTTATTGTCGTGACGATGCAGGCCGCGAGTTTGATTTATCAATTCTGGATTCACACCGAAGCGGTCGGCAAGCTTGGCCCGCTGGAATGGGTACTCAACACACCGTCGCACCACCGGGTACACCACTCGTCGGAGTTAAAGTATCTCGACAAAAACCACGCGGGGGTACTCATCATTTGGGATCGCTGGTTTGGCACGTTTCAACAAGAACAAAACCGACCCATTTACGGCCTGACTAAAAACCTGGACACGCACAATCCGGTGAAAGTGGCTTTTTACGAATGGGCGGGTATCGCCCGTGACGTGCGCCGGGCGGGGTCGTTGAAACACGCCTTTTTCTACTTGTTTGGGCCGCCCGGCTGGAGCCACGACGGGTCACGAAAAACGACGAGGCAGTTGCGGGAAGAAGCAACGGCCCGGCACCGGCCGCCCGGCTAAATCCCCGAAGGGGACTTGAAGAGAGTATTTTTGAAGTCCCCTTCGGGGGATTTGCTTCCTCTTTTTTACTCGATCACGTGTCCGCAAAACTGGGCCGTGTTGTCCAGAATCGCCCCACCGCGCCGGTAGCCCAGGCCGCAGCCTTCCCCGGCGAAAAACACCCCTGCCTGGTAATAATTTCCGGCGGCATCGCGGGGGAAATCCACGAATTCCTGGTACACTTTGGCTTGTTCGCCGTATTCGCCCGTGGCTTCGGCGGTGGCGCGACCGTTGGCGTCGAGCAGGCGCACGTTGGCACCTTCGCGGCCAAACAACACTTTTTCCGCCGAACTCCGGCCCGCAACGGGCTGGTTCGTAGTCGCCAGGAGCAGAGGGTGGTACGGGTTGAGTTCCCAAAGAATTTTCAAAATTCCTTTTGACTGAAACAACAACGTGTACGCCGGATTAACGACGACCGCCTTCCGGTTTTTCACCATTTGCGTCAGTAAATCGGCCAGTTCGGGGCTGTCCCAGGCGATGGATTCCCAAGGGACGAGTTTGAACCAGAAATCGAATTTCTCGAACTGCCCGGTTTGGGCGTTTTGCTTAAAAATACCGTCCGAAGGCGAGAATTCTACGGTGTCGATGTACTCATAATCCACGTCGAAACCAGCTTCGCGGGCGGCCTCGCCGAGTACGCTAACGTTAGCGTCGTCTTCGGGCGAATCGCGCATCGTCGAAATCAGAAGGCTCGGCGTGAGGTCGGCGTTTTGCTGGCGGAGGGTTTGAAAGTTCTCAACCAACGACTCAAACAGCGTATTGAATTGCTGCTGATCGTCGAGGCCGTTGGCTTTAAGATGCGCCCACTGCACCAGACCGGTTTCGGGCAGGCAGGTGGCGGTATCGGCGTTAAACTCAATCAATTTGATGGGTTGCCCGTCCAGCCCGCCGGCCAGGTCAAAACGTCCGTAGAGGTGCAGGTGGCGGTCGTCGTCCCAACTCAGCCGGATGAGTTCGTGCAGGTTTTCGGGAATACCCAATTCGGTCAGTCGGTTTTGGTCGAGCACGTGCTGCCCGGCGATGACAAACAGGTCGTACAATTCATTGGCCGCATCGTAGTACGCCTGCGCTTCGGCGGGTTTTACCAACACTAACTCGTGCGTGAGGTAGGGGAGGGTATCCGTACCCAGCATCCAATCCCAACCGATCATGCGCAACTGCGCTTCGGGCGAAAGGGGCAAGGATTTTAATTTGACCATAGTTTGAAGGTTTGAGGGTTTGAAGAAGTTTGAGGGGTTTTTTGTCTGAACCCTGATTTGTGGGGTTCAGACAAAAAACTTTCTCAAACCCTACCCGCCAAAACCCCGGCTACTCCCGCCGCTACGACCCAGAAAACCACTGCGTCCCCCGGCGGGGCGGGTGGTGGTCACGGCGCGGGTACTACGCGACGCGCTGATTTGCTGACCAATGTTTTGTGAGCGCTGGTACACCGACGGGTTGCTGTAAAAACGGCTCCCGTTGCCTTGCCCACGGTAGTCGGCGTAGCGGCGGTTGTTGAGCGTACTGGCCAAAAAGTAGCCCATGCCGCCGTACAACAAGGCGTTGCCCAGCGAAAAATTAGACCCAACTCCGGCTTGCCGCGAATTGCCATCGACTTCTTTATCGATCAACGCTTTGGCCGAGTTGGCGTTGAGCGTATCGCGGTGGCCGTCGAAATAACGCACAATCGCCACCGAACTATCGGCGGACGTCGGGATTTCGTCGGTGATTTTAAACACGCCCGGATCGGTTTCGGTGATGTAAGTTTTCACGCCTTTTGAAAACGTGGTTTCCTGGCGCGAAACGGTTTCCTGCTCGTCACGGCTATTGCCGCAACTTTGCAGCGCGGCGCTGCCTGTGAGTAGAGCCAGGCTCAAGGTACTGCTAATGGCTATGTCGCGTACCTTGCGGATAGCGATTCCTTGTCGTTTGGGTGTCATGCTTTTTTTAATGCGTTTTGGTTTGGAAGTAGCTCAAAGGTAGTTCATTCGGGTGGTTCGGTTGTACGGTTTTTAGGCTCAGCGGTCGAAGCGTCCGGCGTAGTGCCCTGAAAAATCGGATGGCTTCTCCAACGTTCCCGAAAGTTTACGAGGTTTATAAGGCTGAGTCGCTACCAACTCAATCGTTCAACGAATTGTATTAAAAATGGTTCTTCCGGCGCTGAAGGAAATTGACCATGATTCGCCATCGAAATTGCTCGAAAGTACGGAAGCCCTACGCGACGCGTTTGAGCGGCTTGATGCCATTATCAAGCGAGCCTGTCCGTGAATCTGAATTTGGGTGAGCAAGACCACCACCGAGTCAACGGGAAAGTCAGCGAATCCCGAGAGTTTTTCGACCGTATCTTTGTCCATAAAATGGTAGTGGAAAATAAAGGTTGATTTGTAACTTTGTTTTTTAAAATTAATCACCGTATGATTATCGAAACTCGTACCTGTCATTGCTGCAAAAGCAGCAATATTGTCCGTAATGGTAAAAACTCTTCTGGCCATCAACGTTACAAGTGCAAAGATTGTGGCGTAACCCGTATTTTAGGTCCTGTCCAAGCCAACCGTATCCTCGATTCTGAAGAAGTTACTC
>JAJAZB010000075.1 GCA_026785975.1 Cytophagaceae bacterium
ACGGGCAAAAAATTATGGCTTTTTTGGCCCGTCGACGAGCTACCGCTGCGGCCGGGCGGCGGACTATTTTTTTGGCGCCCGACGACTTAGGAAAAGTTAGGAGTTATAATCAGGATTCGCACGGCAAAAATCTGCGCGAAAGACAAAACGTTAACTGAATAGTTGCAGTGAATTCGGAAATATTCAGGAAAATTTGGGGAAAGATGTTTGTCATGGCTCCGGCCACCCGGCCCGACGCAGGAGGGACCTTGCTAGGACATGATATGCAAGGTCCCTCCTGCGTCGGGCCGGGTGGCCGGAGCCATGACAAAAAAGCGGGATGATAAAACCTTAAACCGGTTCCAGATTAAATGTTAATCTTTCTCCGTGTAATTCAAATCCTTCTTGAAGGTTTCGTCCAGAAAACGAAGGGCAATTAAGGCAAGAGTTAAAGTCAGCAACCCCACCGCCAATGCGCTGTAAATTGTCCCGAGAGAAGGCTTGAGATAAATGAAAAGCGCGGTTAGGGGGATGGTGGCACCGCGCACAAAATTGGGCACCGTCGTCGCGACCGTTGCCCGGAGGTTGGTGCCGAAAAGCTCGGCGGCGATGGTGACGAAAAGCGTCCAGTATCCGTTGGCAAAGCCGAGGCCCACGCAGACGGCGTAAAACAGAGTCGTGTCTTTAATGGGAGCCAGCAAATAAACCAGGATGAAAGCAAAGGACATCAGAATGAACAGCAGGATGACTTTTTTCCGGCTTTTGAAATACTGGCTCATAAAGCCACTGACCAAATCGCCGAGCACCTGACCCGAAAACGCCAGCATGACCGCTTTGCCCGCGACCACCGGTTCGGACAAGCCCATCGCCCGACCAAATTCGGGCGAAAACGTAATCAAAATGCCGACCACAAACCAGATGGGTAAACCCACGAGAATGCACTGGATGTATTTGGCAAAGCGGGCGCGGTTGTTGAAAAGCATCAGGATGTTGCCCCGTTGCACGTGTTGCTCTTTGATTTTGACGAAAATTCCCGATTCAAACACGTTGAAACGCAGGACGAGCAACATCAACCCCAGCCCGCCACCAACGAAATACGAGATCCTCCATTCGAACAAATCCGCCACGAAATAAGCCAGGATGGCCCCAAAAACACCCATCGTGGCCACTAGCGTGGTGCCGTAACCCCGAATTTCTTTCGGAAGAATCTCGGCGACCAACGTGATCCCCGCGCCCAATTCACCCGCCAGACCAATCCCGGCGACAAAGCGCAACACGGCGTACTGCTCCAGACTGGTCACGAATCCATTGGCGATATTGGCCAACGAGTAGAGAAGAATCGAGCCAAAAAGCACGGAGAGCCGCCCTTTTTTATCGCCCAGAATTCCCCAGAAAACACCCCCAATCAGCAAACCCGCCATCTGCATATTGATTAGCAGAATACCATTTTCCAAAAGAGCATCGCCGGTAAACCCCAACGCACTGAGACTCGGCACCCGAACCACGCTAAACAAAAACAGGTCGTACATATCCACCAGGTAGCCCAGGGCCGCCACCAGCACCGGAATTTGTAGCAACTGTTTCAGGATCGCTCCACGGGTTTTGGTCGGTTCAGGGATTGAAGTGGGGTTCATGGGGAGTTGAGAATTGTGCATTGAAAGCGAGCGTAAACCCGTCATTGCGAGGAAAGGAACGCAGTGACTGACGAAGCAATCTGTTGGGGCAAACCATTCCAGAAAAGCGGGTATACCAAGTATTCTGGCCCGCTCCGGCAGATTGCTTCGTCACTCGTTTCACTCGCTCCTCGCAATGACGGGAGAAGAAGCGTTTTTACGCTAAACCTTATCCGGCACCTGGTAGGGGGCGCGGTACTTGCGGGTGAGCAGTTGGTTGGCTTCTTTATCGCCAACAAAAACTTCTTTTTGCGGGTCAAACTTCAGTGTACGACCCAGGCGATACGAGATATTACCCAGGTGCGCGATGCCCGCCGAGAGGTGCGCGGTTTCGACCGGGCCATTCAATTTGGATTTGTCTTTGGCCCGGACGGCGTCAATGAAATTGCCGTAGTGGTCGCCGCCTTCCTTGCGGGCCGGGCCGGGTTCACGTTTTTGCCCCAGGAAGGTTTTGTAATCGTTGTACCCGTTGATGACCATGTAGCCTTTGTCCCCGTAAAAGAGGTTCCCGATTTCCACGCCGTCTTCCTTGTTGGTCATCCAGGGGCGCACTTCAAACTGAATGATTTTTCCTTCTTTGGGATATTTGTAGGTCGAGGTGAGTACCTCAGGGGTTTCTTTGCAGTCGTTCCAGAGGAATTTGCCACCCGTCGAACTGATTTCTTCGGGTAAACCCACGTCCAATCCCCACATGCAAAGATCGGTTTCGTGAATACCCTGATTGCCAATGTCGCCGTTGCCATAATCCCAGAACCAATGCCAGTTGTAATGCACGTAGTTTTTGCTGAACTCTTTGGCTTGCGCCGGGCCTTGCCACAAATCCCAGTTCAATTCGTTGGGTACGGGTGACGTGCCTTTGTTGCCGATGTCGGGCCGCCACTTGTACACCAGACCCCGGGCCATGTACACCTTGCCGATTAGTCCATCGCGGAGGTGTTTGATGGCTTCCTGAATCGCCACCGAACTCCGTAACTGGACGCCGTGCTGCAC
>JAJAZB010000076.1 GCA_026785975.1 Cytophagaceae bacterium
ACGGAAAGGCTACCGGTCGGACGGCGGCCGTCCGACCGGTAAAATAAAAGCACTCCCGAGTATTCGGGAGTGCTTTTATTTTGGCAGAAAACGGCTCGTTCGTTACGCGAAATACCGCGTCACACCCGGTACGGCCACGGGATACATTCCGTCTTTGTCGGGTGTGATGGGCGGGGTCGCGTCGAAACTGAATTCCTTCGGCATCAAACTCATTCCCGAATTCAGGGCGGTGTCCCATTCGATGACCTGGCCCGAATAGGTCGCCAAACGCCCCAAAATGGCCGTCATGGTCGATTTGGCCGTGCGCTCGGCATCCCAGAATTTGTACTCGCCTTTGGCGATGGCGGCGAAAAGTTCGTCGTGCTCGGTCTGGTACGCGTTATTTTCCGTCTTTTTGTCGAACACAAAAAGCGGCTTGCCTTTGTAATCCACAATTTTGGCGTCGCCCGCCAGCATTTTCCCCTTCGTACCGATGAGGATCTCGTCGACCTTCGCCCAGGTGCCTTTGATGTGGCGGCATTCACTGTTGAGAATCGTGCCGTCGGCGTACTCGTATTCTACGTGATGGTGGTCAAAAATCTCGCCGAACTCCTTGCCATTGCGTACTTCGCGTCCGCCCGTGCCCTTCGCCCGGACTGGATAACCACCTTTAAACCAGTTGAATACGTCGATGTTGTGTACGTGCTGCTCGTTGATGTGGTCGCCGCAGAGCCAGTTGAAGTAGTACCAGTTGCGCATTTGGTACTCCATTTCGGTTTGACCTTTCTGACGGGGTCGCACCCAAACGCCGTCGTTGTTCCAGTACACGTTGCCGCTCACGATGTCCCCCATCAATGCTTTGTTTTTGTAGAGGGCACGGTAGGAATTCTGGTAGTGGCGTTGCAGCCCGGTTACTACGTTTAGTTTCTTCTTCTTGGCTTCTTCCGCAACGGCGAGTACCTTCTGAATGCCCGCCGGGTCGGTAGCCACGGGCTTTTCCATGAACACGTGTTTGTTTTGCTTCACGGCCTCCTCGAAATGGATGGGCCGGAAGCCCGGCGGTGTGGCTAGAATCACGACATCGGCCAGCGCGATGGCTTTTTGATACCCATCGAAACCGACAAATTTGGCATCGCCCACGTTGAACCGACTGGCGTTGCCACTTTGCTGAAGTGCTTCGGTGATTTCTTTCACGCTACTTTCAAGACGGTCGGAAAAGGCGTCGGCCATCGCGACCAACTGCACATTTTGCTTGGTGCTGAGGGCTTGCACGGCGGCACCGGTACCGCGCCCACCGCAGCCGATGAGGGCGACTTTAATCGTGTCGGCGACACCGGATTGAAAACCCTGTGAGCGCCCGAATAACGGCGCGGCAAGTAGCCCGCCCGTGAGGAGCGACGTTGTTTTGACAAAATCGCGGCGGGATTGGTCGGATTGGTTCATGGAAAAAAGGATTTTTTAGGAGTCGTAGTGAAATTTGCAGGAAATTATTGTGATGGTGTCTTCGCGGACTTCGTAAACTGATTCGACCGGTTAGGTTCAAAGAATCGATCCTATGCGTCAACAGGCTGACGAGTTTCCAAATCAAAGGGAATGAATTCACCGCGTTGGGCTTGTTCGATAGACTCTTCCAGCGCATTGCGGTTGGCCTCGGTACTCATCAAATATTCCGTCGTATCCATCTCCTCCGGCTCGATGGAAACCCGGATTCGGCCGGACTTGAAAAGCGTTTTTACCTGTTTAAAAAACGCTTCGTCCCACTCTTCAGTACTCAGTTCAAACGTAGCAGTCATAGGCTTTTTCGTTGATTCCTCAAAGTTAAGTCATTGACCGAGCATTTCCTTAAAAAACGCTTCCGCTTCTTCGGCACCGGGCTGGCGAAGTGGACGCACCAACCGGAAACCCACGTAGTCACCGTCGGTCATCCACCATTTGCTGCGCGGAATCTGCGGATCACGCTGGTTCCAGGATTCCACTTGCGGGAGCCGGTCGGCGCAACGGAGTTCAGTGGGTTTACTGCGAAAGCCCCCGCCCCGGGCGGTGTGGTAGGCGCGGGGTTTTTCGGGTTTTACGTAAAAACTGCTTCGGGCGGGAGAATCCTGAGTGGCCAGTTTTTGAAAATAGGCGGCATCGTACTGGTCCATCGTCCACTCGGCGACGTTGCCGAGGATGTCGTAGAGGCCCCAGGCGTTGGGTTTTTTCTGACCAACTTTCTGGTATTTGTCCTTTGAATTGGCCAGGAACCAGGCGAATTGCGGCAAGGTCGCGGCCGTCACGCCGGTGGGATACGTGGTTTTGCCGCCCGCCCGGCAGGCGTATTCCCACTCGGCTTCAGTGGGTAGCCGGTAGAACACCCCCGTTTTTTTGTGAAGCCACCGGCAATACGCAATGGCCGTGAAGGGTTGCATCGAATTGGCGGGAAATCCCCCTTCTTTTCCCATACCCCAGGTCAGGTCGATGTACTGCGAAGTCGGACGCGTAACCGCATCGACTTTAGGCGCGGAATCTCGTTCCTCGAAACGAAACGGCGCAAACTGGTCGTGGGTCACATCGGTGTCACTCATCCAGAATGGATCCACGATTACCTTCACTTGCGGGCCTTCGTCGGGCTGGCGGCCTTTCTCGGTGGCAGGACTTCCCATCAGAAACTCACCCGCCGGAATCGGCACCATTTTCAGGGTGACGGGGACGCCCGGCAAGGGGAGGTCGTAGATTTTACCGACTTCCTGCGCCCGAATTGGCCCGGCAAACAGACTGGCGGATAAAAGGAAAAGAAGTTTATTCACAAAAAAAAAGGGTTGCAAAAGACGGTACAAACGTAGGCCGGTAAGTTGATAAATCACAAAAAAGGACATTTTTACTCATCGACAAAATGCTGTTCAAAGCCTGGTGTCATCCAAACCTGGATTCGCTGTCGCGCGGATTTGCCCCCGGTGGGTTCAAGAATCAGTACTTCGGCCTTCTGCTGTTTCACCAGCGCCAGTGCCTTTTTAATGGGCAGCAGGCAGCAGGCCGTGGCGAGCCAGTCGGCGTGGGCGGCGTTGGCAGACAACACCGTGACTTGCCGACGGCTGGTTTGTCCGAGACCCGTTTTGGGGTTAAGAATGTGGGAGTACCGCTTACCACCAATTTCAACGAATTGAAACAGATCGCCCGAGGTGTCGATCGTTGTATTTTGCAGAAGGAGCTGTCGATCAGCGAGTTGAAAACCGGTGGTGGGAATCTGTACGGCGATGCGCCAGCCCTCACCCGGCGAAGTACCAATGGCCATGTTGCCGGAGGCATCAGCAAGGGCTTGGGGAAAGCCTGCTTTTTGCAAAACCTCCAGCATCACCTGGGCCGCGTAGCCTTTGCCGATACCACCCAGGTCGAGTAGGGCACCGGGCCGGTCGAGCTTGGCGCGAAGTGGATTTTGGGCGAGGTGGAGGTACTGCCCGCCCACGGTAGCCAGCATTTTCCGAAGTGTATCGGGCGCGGGCAAACGGCGGGTTTTGCGGCTTTGACGCCAGAGCCGCGTCAGGCGACCCACCGTAACATCAAAAGCCCCCTCACTGACTTGCCAGGCCAGTTTTGATTGATTCAAAATATCGAATAGAGCAGGCGAAACTGGTACCCAGCGTCCGCTCCCGGCGGTGCAATTCAGGCGGCTGAGTTCGGAGTTTTCGAGGTAATCACTAAAAATCAGGTTGAGCGAATCGGCGGCGGCAAAGGCTTTGGCCGCTGCACGGGTGGCGGCCAGGGAATCGGTGGTGTAAATTTGTACGGTGGCGATTGATCCCATCATGGGCCGTTGAACGATGAATTTACGCGGCGTTTGGGCGGCAATTGGATGGGCGAACAAGCCAACGATTAGCAGGATTTTTAGCGAAAATTTATGAATGGAAAAGAGCAAGGTTCGGGTGATTGAGGCTTTGAGTGCGGATTAGGCAATCCGCTGTACAAGTTAAAAAATTAAGGGCGACGAACGTAACTTGCGCAGGAATGAATTCCAAACGAGTCACCATTCTTGCGGTTCTGCTGGCGGTCGTGCCCATCCTGGTGTTTTACGCGTTTTATTGGCGCTACGCCGTCAATGTTCCGTTTCAGGACGATTTCGATGCCATTTTTGGCTCGCTACTTCACCTGCTCGATGCCCAATCGCCGGGCGAATACCTGCGCCGCCTCACCGAGCAGGACGACGAACACCGCATTGGTTTCGTGCGCATCGTGACCCGATTGCTCTACGCGGTGCAGGGGGAAGTCGATTTCCGATCCATCGGCCTGGTGGGTAATTTGATGCTGCTCGGTTTTCTGGGCTTGTTCTGGCGGTCACTCCGGGTGCTGGGTTATCCGGTGATTTATTTGCTGCCGGTGGTTTTCTTTCTGTTCCAGATTCAGTACCACGAGGGGATTTTCTGGGGCATGATTCCTTGCCAGAATTTCGCCGTGCTCTTGTTTGCTTTCTCGGTGCAGTACGCCCTGAGCCGGGGTACCGGTTGGGGATTCGCCGTGGCCTGCGGGTTAGGTTTGCTGGCGACTTTTACTAATTCCAACGGCATGATGGCCTTCCTTCCAGGACTGCTGATTCTGGCCTGGCAACGGCACTGGGGCCGATTATGGGGTTGGGCGGGCGTGATGGCGGTTTGCTTCTGGCTCTACCTCCACGACCTGGTCATTCCGGCGTTTCGTCCTAAACTGAGTGATAATTTGCGGGACTATCCGGGCACGGCGGTACTCAACTTCTTTTCGTTCATTGGCCAGTTTGTCGACCCCGGTGCGCCCTCATCCCTCAACCTTCGCCTGGTGCTGGTCGTGGCGGTGGGGGTAGGCATGGCGGTTTGGTTCGGGGGCTTGCTGGTACTGCTGGGTTTCACGTTGTCGAAGCGAGATCTTTTTCGCCGCTGGGCGAACCGGCTGGCTACTCCTTCGGGATTATTCTGGGTGGGAAGTGCGACGTTTATTCTAATTACGGCCTTGATTTTCGCGGTAGGCCGGGCCGCCAACGGGTTGGAAGCCCCGTTGACGAGTCGCTACAAACTCAACGTCGCGCTGCTGATGTGCCTGCTTTACCTGACGGGTTTGGTGCTGCTACGCACGAGGCGGCGGCTGTGGTTTGGCGTCCTGCTGACGCTGTCGGTGCTGGCCTGGGCTGAATCGTATCTGCATTACACGGACACGGTGGCCATCAATCGGAAAGAAAAGTTGCTCGATCTGTTGGCCTGGCGGAATACCCGCACGTTGCCCACGTCGCCCATTTACCTCACGCCCGTGATCCACGCTGAACTGGATACCTTGTTTATAACATCCATTCGCCGGGGCCTATACCGGTTTCCCAAGGCGTTTTACACCAGCATCGAACCCACGCTGTTAGCTCCGCTGACGACCCCGGTAGTCGCCGCGCCGCTAACCGCCACGGTAGAAGATTTGGGCGAATTTTTACTCGCCCGCAACACGACTTTCCTGGCGGGAACCGGGCTTGACGACGGGGCGTATCTGATTCTGAAGGCTGAACCAAACACCTCGTCCGTTGGGGAGACGCACGTGTTCAACACCCACCTGCGCGCCCAGCGATTGCACCGGGTACTGCGGACCGGGCGTTTGTACGCGCCCGGTTTTGTGTCGGTATCGGTACTCAAAGCGTCGCTCAGCGTGGGCACGTATCGGGTTGGCTGGCTGGTTGTTAGAGGGCTGGAAAAGACGATTGGCTACACCGACGAGCGGATTTTGGTTGAGAAGTCGCTAAAAACAAGGCTATCTTTGACGAATATTTACCCTTCAAACCCTCACTAACCGACTGCTTTTGGAAGAGCCTCAAATCTCGATCGTTGCGCCCCTTTTCAACGAAAGTGAAACCTTTCCGCTTTTGATCGAACGCCTTAACCGGCTCATGGACCGGCTACCTCAACGCATCGAAGTGGTGCTGGTCGACGATGGTAGCCGCGACGATACCGCTCAGCAAATGCAGGTACTGGCCCTGACCAATCTCCGGTACCACTGCGTTTTTCTGAGTCGAAACCACGGGCATCAACTGGCCCTCACGGCCGGGTTGGACGCCGCCCGGGGTACGGAGGCCGTGCTGGTTATCGACGGGGATTTGCAGGATCCTCCCGAACTGCTGCCCGCGTTTTACGATCGCCTGCGTGAGGGCTACGATGTGGTTTATGCCGTGCGGCGCAAGCGCAAAGAAAATATGGTAAAACGCAGCGGGTACTATTTGTTTTACCGGATTCTCAAGTCCATTTCTTACGTCGATATTCCACTCGACAGCGGCGACTTTGCGCTGATGAGCCGTCGCGTGGTCGACGTGATGAAGCAAATGCCCGAAGAAAGTCGCTACCTGCGGGGGATGCGGACCTGGGTGGGGTTCAAACAAACCGGCATGGACTATGAGCGCGATGAGCGCGTGGCGGGCGAGTCAAAATACTCGTTCAGTCAATTGTTCCGGTTGGCGTACAACGGCATCTTCAATTTCAGCGAATTTCCCATTAAATTCCTGACCCGGATGGGTGGCATTGCCATTGCGGCGGCCTTGCTGTACTTCATTTACAACATCATCAAGCGGTTCGTGTTGGGGCAGGAGGTACCGCAGGGTTTTACCGCCTTGCTTTTTGCGATCATTCTTTTCAGCGGCATCAACCTCGTGGGGCTGGGTATTATTGGGGAGTACGTGCTACGCGTATTTTTCCAATCAAAAGGCCGACCGCTTTTTATCGTAAAATCCAAAATCCGGGATGGGAAGTGGGAATAGAACTTTAATGAACAATGAAGAATGAACAGTGACCAACTAACTCAAGTTGTGGGGTATCCGCGAAACCCACCCCCCGGTGAATTCCATTGTTAACTGTTCATTCTTCATTGTTCATTGTTTGAAGTTGTTCCCCCGTCCAAACTAACCGGACTTTTTGCCCGGTCGTCGTCAGGATGCCAACCCGGTACGGGCTGGGCCGGAGTTCGGGCAAAGGAATGGTCGCGTAGGTCGGGGCGGGCTTGCCGAAGGGATTGCGACGGGGCGCACCCGAACCCCGGAACAGATACAGGTAGCGGTCGCGCTGCCCCTTCAAAAACACATACTGATTCGATTGTGCATTTTCCGGTCGTGCTTCAAAAACGACCCGGAGGGCGTCACTTTCCACGCGCCGGATCCGGTTGGTATCCGTTGCGGTCGTTGTTCCTGGCGGCGCATCGGGATTGAAAAGCAGGGGCGGTTGATAAATCCCCCGGCGGATCAGTTCCCGAAATGTGTTCTCGATGCCGGTTTCCAGACCGATGTCGCCCCGAGTCGCTCCCAGACCAATTCCCGCATAATTCTGGTTGAAAACCCTCGCCAGCAAATCGGCCCGGCGTTGCGCCACCTGGGGTGTAAACGCCCAGTACGAAACCAGGTTGAAAACCAGGGCCGCTCCGATCAGGCCCAACACCAGGGGGCGGGATAATCCGACTTTTTGCTGGGTCAAAACCATCAGGTAAGCTAGCACTAACGCCAGAATCGGGTAAAGTCGGTAGTTACTCAGCAGCAGAACATCGTAGCCAAAATGAGGCCGGAGAACAGCGATCACCAAGGCATTAACCAGTAGAAAAAAGAAGACACCCAGCAGAAATCCGGTGGTTTGCTCGCGCGCCGGAATGGGACGGGGGAGAGTCCGGTCGATCAGCCAGGGCACTGCTTGCCGCCAGGCCCAAATCAGCATCCCCACCAGCAAAATAACTCCGGCCAGGGTGGGCAGCGCCGCCCGTTGAAACAAGGTGCGGCCCAAGTTCACATCAAAACTCGCCCCCCAGAACGTGAATAGCCCCACCAGCGACAATTCGGGATGTTCGAGAAAGCGCGTAAAACTGCGCGCATTGGCGGTATTGGCCGGAAACTGGTAGAAATACGCACCCATCGCCCCGACGCTGCCCAGCAGCCAGGCCAATAAGTGCGCCCAGCGCCGTTGCACCAGCAAAACCCCCGCCCCCGCCGCCCAAACAAACATCCCGTTGCTCATGGTAAACGTAGCCACCCCGCCCAGCAGCAAGGCCCACACCAACGCCCGAGTACTCCCCCGCGCCAGCCAGTACATCGACAGACACCCGAAAAACACGACGGGTTGGTGTTGCAGGCCGGTAATGGTCCAGAAACTGAGCAGGTGGTACTGGGGTTGAAACAGCAGCAAAACCACGGGAAGAAAACACCAGGCGGGTTGATTGAGCCGCCGAAACGCCAACCAAAATAGCCCGGCTACCCCCACGACGCTCAAATTGGCAAGCCCTTCAAGCCAACGGAAATTGAGCGTTCCCGTGAGGGAATACTGCAGCACCGCCAGCAGTTTACCGTAGGCCATGCGGTGCTCATTGTTGGGCCAGAATAGCCAGTGGAGTTTTTCCGACCAGGTTTTGGCGTTAATCCATTGCAGCAAAAATCCCGGAATGACCTCGAAATCGTCGAACCAGGGTACATCGACAGCGTATTTCGACCAGTAAAAGCCAAAAATCAGGATTGGAGTCAGCAGAAGCAGGTGCGTAAACGAAAACCGGCTCCGGGTTGTCAACGTTGAGTCTTTCATTCAAAAGAGAGGAGCGTAAATCGGGATGGTGTTTGAGGGTTCACTTTTCCGTCAAAACGACCGTCTTTCTGCGGAAATAATCGGCGTAGCAGCGATTCCAGAGGTGTTGGGGCTGAGTACGAATGTCTTCGACAAACAGGGATGCCGGTACATTTTTCAACGGTGCCACGGTTGCCGTGTCGCCGGGGATGGTCTGGAGTTTTTCGTACCGGGCGTACATTTCACGGTCGTACCGGTAAGCCGTTCCGCTCAGTAAATCCTTGTACATCAGCCGGATAGCTGGGTATTTTGTGGAATAGATCGCTAAAATAAACGCTAAAATCCACCATGTTTTTGGCAGTGAAAAGACTTTTTGCGACGAATCAGGAGCGAATCGGCTAAGCCAGGTAATCAGCACGGCTACATTGTAAAACCAACCCAGCAAAAAGAAAAAATGCACGGAATCCAACACCCGATCCGGGGGCGGCACGTGTACGCCAACCCCGTAGTAGTGGGGCAAAAACAAAAAAGCCAGCAGAAAAACCCAGCCCAGGAACGTGATCAGCGGATTGATGCTCAAAAGAAAATCCGTTCGCGGTCGCTGGTACATCAGCAGGGCAAACAGTCCGGTGCTCGTCAGTACACCCACGTCGAGCCAAAGCCAAATTTGACGCAACATCGTTTTGAAACAAGCCACCAACGCGGCGGTCAACTGTCGGCCTTCGGGGTTGGAGCCGATACGGACGGCGTTGCCGGGGGCGCTCAATTCCAGGTACACCGAACCGAGGGCGACTACCCCCAACAGCAACACGGCCCAATCCCGCTGCCGCTGCCAAACCCAGCGGTAAGCGGTCAGCAGG
>JAJAZB010000077.1 GCA_026785975.1 Cytophagaceae bacterium
AAGTAGTGGTGCAAAAGTTATTAGGTTATAAGTTATTGTGTTACGGTTCGCCGCTGCGATTATCTCATTGTCAACGACTTATGCAATCGCAGCGGCGAACCGTAACCAATAACCTCATAACTTAATAACAAGTACTTAAAAGATTGCCTCGTTACGGTCTGCCACTGCGGTACCTCCTGCGCGGCGTCCGCTCGCCGTGAAATAGCAGGTGCGGTTTCTACGTATTGTCTTTAAAAAAATTTGGGTCAGAAACTTGACCCTTATTTTTTGCCTGTTAGCTTTGCATCACAAAGTACTTTTAAAATGAAGCCAAACGAAGATCCCCTCCGCGACCTTTCCGAGATTCGTTCGATGATGGAACGCTCGTCCCGATTTATTTCACTGAGTGGCTTGTCGGGTATTTTTGCGGGCACCTTCGCGCTCATCGGAGCCGCTTTAGCCGCCAATTACCTGAACCTGGACTGGGATCTCAGCGCCCATTTCGCCGTCCGACGTAACCCCGATCAACTTCAATTTCTAATCCTCGACGGCTTGGCTGTTTTGGTGCTTTCGCTCACGACGGGCGTGTACTTTACCACCCGAAGCGCCCGGCGCAAGGGACTGCGCGTGTGGGATGCCACCAGCCAGCGACTGCTCATCAACCTGGCCATACCTCTGGTGTCCGGCGGGCTGTTTTGCCTGTTGCTGATCCACCACGCCCCGCAGTTGGTGGCCTCGGCGACGCTGTTGTTTTACGGCCTGGCCTTACTCAATGGTAGCAAGTACACTTTGCACGACGTGCGCTACCTGGGCGTTTCAGAAATTGCCCTGGGACTCATTGGGGGCTATTTCGCCAGTTCGATGGTTAGTTTACTCATTTGGGCGCTGGGGTTTGGGGTACTCCATATCGTGTACGGATCGGTGATGTATCGGAAGTATGAAGTTTAAGGTTGGAAGGTTGGAGGTTGGATGAGTTTGATGTTTGAAGATGGCTTGACCTCCTTCAAAGTTTTCAAACCCTTCAAAGGTTCCGCGCCCCGCCTCAAACTCACATTTGACATGAAAAACCTGATTATCAACTTAAATAAAGCCTTTGAAAACCGCGTTCGGCTGGGCATCATGTCGGTGCTGATGGTGAATGCCTGGGCCGATTTCAACGTGCTGAAAGATACCCTCGACCTCACCGACGGCAACCTGGCCAGCCACCTGGCCGCACTCGAAAAAGCGGGCTACCTCGTTTTGCGAAAAGGGTTTATTGGTCGTAAACCCAACACATCCTTCCAGGCTACCGAAGCGGGCCGGGTTGCGTTTAAAGAACACCTCGATGCCCTCGAAACCCTCATCCGACAAACACCGGCTCAATAATTTTTTTATCTTTTAACTTTGTAATTCAAAGTACTTTTTAAATCAACCTAAAATTATGCAAACCACCGATTCTCAATCTCTCTCAGTCTGGGAACGTATCAACCTCTGGGTGACGCGTTCGGTCACGCTCAAATTGTTCATCATTGGCTTTCTGGCCTTGTGTCTGCTCATCCCGGCCAACCTGGTGCAGAGCCTCATCACCGAGCGCGAAAGTACCCGCGACCAGGCCACGGCTGAAATCAGCGGCAAGTGGGGCGCGGCCCAGACCGTGGGCGGGCCGGTGCTCACGGTGCCCTACCTCCGCACCGTCACCGACGAAAAAGGGAAGACCAGCACCGAAACGGCCTACGCGCACTTGTTGCCCGAAACTCTAAACGTATCGGGCAGCGTCGTCCCCGAAAAACGCTACCGGGGCATTTACGTGGTGATGCTGTACCAGGCCCGGCTCCGCCTCAACGGCACCTTCGCCCGGCCCGATTTCACCAAACTCGGCGTTGCCGAATCGGCCCTGCGCTGGAACGAAGCCTTCGTCAACCTGGGCGTGAGCGATATGCGGGGCATCCGCGAAACCGTAAGCCTGACCTGGAATGGACGCCCCCTCGCCCCCAGCCCCGGCATCGTCAGCAATGATTTGTTTGCGGCGGGCATCAGCGCCCCGGCCGTGGTGCCACCCACCGGAGCGGGGGTGCTGCGCTTCACGGCCAACCTGGTGCTCAACGGCAGCAGCGAACTGCGTTTTCTGCCCTTTGGCAAGGAAACCACCGTGACACTGACCTCCAAATGGGGTTCGCCGAGTTTCACCGGGGCCTTCCTCCCTGACCGCCGAACCGTAACCGAGGAGGGCTTTTCGGCTTCCTGGAAAGTACTGCATTACAACCGCAACTACCCACAGCAGGGATTGGGCGCGTTTTTACCGAAAAAATCGGCGACGGAATACCAGGGCCAGGTTGTGATGGAACCCCGCGACGAAACCGGCACGTTTGGCGTGCGCCTGCTCCTGCCGGTGGATGAATACCAGAAAACAACCCGTTCGGCCAAGTACGCCAGTTTGTTCATTTTGCTCACGTTTGCCTCGTTTTTCTTCGTCGAAATCCTGAGTGGGCGCCGTCTGCACCCGATCCAGTATTTACTCGTGGGCTTCGCAGTGTGTTTGTTTTACGTGTTACTGCTGTCCATTTCCGAGCAAATCTCGTTTCACTGGGCCTACCTGATTGGTTGCGCGATGATTCTGTCGATGGTTTTTCTGTACACGAAAAGCATTTTCAGAAGTCTGCGTATTACGCTGATTTTCAACGGGATTTTAGCGTTGATGTACGGCTTTTTCTATTCGCTGCTGCAACTCGAAGACTATTCGCTCCTGCTCGGCAGCCTGGGTTTGGCGCTGATTCTGGGCGTGGTCATGTACCTCACCCGCCGCATTGATTGGTACAACGCTTACGACAAAGCTGAGGTGAACGCCTAACTATTTTCATTGATTCAAAAGCGCTTTTTATGCATACACTTCCCTTGTCCCTGCCCCGTTTCCGTCTGCTGATTTTGCTGGTGGCCCTGTCTGCTGCCCTGACCGGACTGGTCGTGTTTCGCAGTCTGCTGACGCACAACTGGTTTTACTGGTGGTGTTTATCCTGGAATTTGTTCTTGGCCTGGATACCAGTCGGCCTGGCGCTGAAGGCCGAACAAATGGCAGCCCGTGCGCCCTTTCCCCGGTTCAAAATGTTGGTGATCGCCGTCGTCTGGGGATTGTTTTTTCCAAACGCCCCCTACCTCATCACCGATGTCGTGCATCTGCACCACGCGCCGGGGTTACCGCTCTGGTTCGACGCCGCCATGCTGTTTGGGTACGCGCTAACGGGCCTGCTCACCGGACTTTTGTCGCTGTACTGGATGCACCGCCTGGCGGCCCAACGACTGGGCGGACGACGGGCCACGGGACTGCTGACCGCC